>CAYZFW010000515.1:0-2484 GCA_964477615.1 uncultured Phycisphaeraceae bacterium
GAGCACAGAGCACAAAGCACAAAGCACAGATTCGGATGACGATTGGACGCCGCGGCAGATCGCAGATCCCCCACAACCGATCCCCATACCCGATACCTGCCCTAGGGGGTGTCGCCGAGGTCGGACCCGACTTCCCGCAGCGGAGAGTCGGTGGCCCGATCGGATTGATCAGAGCTGACCGGCGAGCAGCTTGTCGGCGAGCGCGGCGGCGGCGGCTTCTTCGGCGGCCTTGGCGTCGTCGGCGTCGTTCTTGCCCATCGCCTCGATGCGGGCCTTCACGTCGCCGATGTAGGCGAGTTTGATGCCGAAGTTCTCGCCGACCTTCACCGCTGTGCCGGTCGCGACAGGGCGGTTGTTGACGACGAGGGTGAGTTCCTCGTCGGCCTTCTTGGGGAGTTCGATGATCCCGCCGGGCTGGAGGGCGCAGACGTCGCCCAGGGGCATCTGCCGCTCGCCGAGGAGGCAGATGACGGGGACTTCGAGGCGGAGAATGCGTGCGGCGTCGGAGGGCACGGGAGAGGTATCGGCTTGGGGGCGGCGGGGGGTGCAATCGGCGCGATGGGCCTCGGGAGCGGAAGCCGCAGCCTTCAATCCCCAAGAAGCGGGCATGGCCAATGCCATCACGAGAACGAGGCGTTGGTTGTTGCTTGGCGGCCTTGCGGTTTGCGGGCTTTGCGGGGCGGGTTGGGGGCTGTCGCTGGTGCTGTTTGTCCGCCCGACGCCGTTCGTGCCGCGGGGCGGGGCCGACGCGAGGCTGAATGGGCCGCTGCTGCCTTGGGATGAGCACGACCGCATCTACGCCAGGGCATCCGAGCCGCTTGTCTTGCGGCTGAAGGCTGCGTCGGGGTCCGGGGGCGTTGGGGCGGGGGAACTCCTGTACATCGGGGTTCGTCACACGCAGGACGCCGCGGAACCGGTGCTGGCGGAGATTGAGCGGCTGTGGGGTGAGTTCCGGCCGACGGTGGCGCTGTGCGAGGGTCGGACGAGGCGGTTTGTGTGGATGCCGCGGGCCGAGACGGGGCGGTTCACGGAGTCCGATCTTGTGTTCGTGATGGCTCGACGGAGTGGGATTGATTGCCTGTCGCTGGAGCCGACGGGCGAGGCGGAGGCGGGGGCGCTGGTCGAATCGTTCCCGCGGGACACGGTCGCGGCGTTCCTCACGCTGCGCGGGGTGTTCTCGGAATCGCGGGGCACGTCCGACGATCCGGACGGGCTGGCGATGGAACTGCTGGAGAAGCGGGCGGGGATGGGCGAGCTGCGGGGCGCGGTGACGGGCATCGCGGACCTCGACCGCGTGTGGGCGCGTGAGGCGGGGGCGACGGGGGCGGAGGGGGGCGCGGACTGGCGCACCCTTTCGGACTTTCCGAAGGGGACCGGGTTTGACGCGGTGGCGAACGCATCGCGCGAGTTCCGGGGCGTCCACATGATGCGGACGCTGGTGGAACTGTCGCGGCGGGGCGAGCGTGTGCTGGCGGTTGTGGGGAAGAGCCACGTGATCCGGCAGGAGGGGATTCTCCGGCGCGCGATGGACGGGGAGCGTGTGCCTGAGACGCCGAAGAGCGGCGGGTGATCGCGGCGCTTGCGTGGGAGCGGGGGGACCGGGGAGCGGGGATCAGCGCGATTCGGCGAGATCGGTGCTGCTCGGGGCCGTGGCGCTTGCCTCGGCGACGGGGGCGGCGGCCTTGGGCTGCTCGTACCGCGTGGCCTCGTGGCAGCTCCGCATCAGGCGGGCGCTGGGGAAGACCAGCGCGATGACACTGGCGGCGGAGAGGGTGGCCGCGAGGATGCGGGCGCCGAAGGGGGTGGTGGTGGGGGGCGTGTCGCCCTTGTTGGCGTCCGAGAGGAACGGGGCGAAGACGAGGCGGAGGTAGTAGAAGGCGGCGACGGCGGAGTTCAGGCCCATCACGATCACCAGGACGATCTCGCTGGCGCTGATGGCGCTGGTGAAGAGGTACAGCTTGCCGACGAAGCCCAGCAGGATGGGGAAGCCCAGCAGCGAGAGCGAGCAGAGGACCATGACGCCGGCGAGGACGGGGTGGGTGGCGAAGAGGCCGCGGAGGTCGTCGACGGATTCGACCTCGTCGCCGCTCTTGGACTTTTCCAGGCAGGCGAGCACGGCGAAGGTGCCGAGGTTCATGAACCCGTAGCACATGAGGTAGAAGAGCGTGGCGGCGAGGCCGTTGGCGGGGAGCGTGTCGCTTCCCGGGACGCCCGAGGCAGCGGCGACGGCGGGGCCGACCACCAGGCCGACGAGCATGTAGCCCGAGTGCGCAATCGAGGAGTACGCGAGGATGCGCTTCACGCTGCTTTGGAGCACGGCCATGACGTTGCCGACGGTCATGGTGAGGGCGGCCATGACCCACAGCAGAACGCGGAGCGGTTCGGGGAGACCGTGCGGGCCGCCCCAGCCGACGGCCGAGAGCAGGAGCATGAGGACGATGAAGCCCGCGGCTTTGGGCACAAAGGCAAGGAAGGCCGACACGC
>CAYZFW010000516.1:0-2484 GCA_964477615.1 uncultured Phycisphaeraceae bacterium
GTGGTAAAGCGGTTTACATGATAGCCGAATCAGCAGTTTGTTCAACCCCGAACAAGCCCCTGAACCGTATCTTCATGCAAGCGGTGACATCTCGGCTGGGGCGTGCAAACCCGCTCGTCGGGGTTGCCGCCGTCACCCGATATGATCGCGCTGATGTCCGACGTCCAGCCCATCATCCGCATCCGCAACCTCGTCAAGCGGTTCGACGGCCGGGCCGTGCTCGACGGGATCAACCTCGACATCCTCCCCGGCGAAACCATGGTGGTCATGGGCGGCTCGGGCTGCGGCAAATCCACCCTGCTGCGCCACATCATCGGCTCCATCAAGCCCGACGAAGGCTCCATCGAGCTGTTCGGGAACAACATCGTGGGGCTGGATGAGGACCAGCTGAACGAGACGCGGAAGAAGTTCGGCATCCTGTTCCAGTCCGGGGCGCTGTTCAACTCGATGACCATCGCCGAGAACGTGGCCCTGCCGCTGCAGGAGCACACGAGCCTCGACCCCGAGATCATCGACATGATGGTGAAGATCAAGCTCGAGCAGGTGGGGCTGCGCGAGCACGCGGGGAAGTACCCGGCTCAGATCTCCGGCGGCATGAAGAAGCGGGCCGGGCTGGCGCGGGCGCTCGCGCTCGACCCCAAGATCCTGTTCTATGACGAGCCGTCGGCGGGCCTCGACCCTGTCACAAGCGCCGAGATCGACCGGCTGATCATCGACCTTTCCAAGAAACTCTTCGTCACCAGCGTGGTGGTGACACACGAGATGGACTCGGCGTTCACCATCGCCGACCGCATGGCGATGCTCGACAAGGGCAAACTGCTGATGTGCAACACGCGGGAGTGGTTCGACAACCTGCGGAAACTGCCGCTGGAGGAGTCGGAACAGCGCCCCGAGAGCGAGCAGCTGATCCGCCAGTTCCTGCGGGGCGATGCGGAGGGGCCGATCACGCGCCGGAAGGCGAGCACGAACTACGCCGAGGACCTGCTGGGTGGCCCGGTGACGGCGCTCCTGGGGGTGACGCCCAGCGTCGCGACGACGCGGAGCGAGGCGGCGGGGGTGTCGAAGGAGTGAGGCGCGTTCGCGGGCGGCCACTTGACCACCGGCCCGCCCTGCGTCACAGTCTGGCCCGTGGAATGGTTCGGCGGCGGCCCCGACTGCCCCGCCGATGATGTGCTGATACTGAGGGTACCTCATGGCCCGTGGCTCAAGGAACAACGTGCTCGCCGGCTTGCTCGTGCTCGGGACGGCGGGTGCTTCGCTCGTCGTCATCGCGCTGCTGGGCGGGTGGAAAGACACCTTCGGCAAGGTTCGGCGGACGGCGGTGTTCGACATCCACGAGGGCGTCGCGGGGCTCAAGAAGGGCTCGGAGGTCCGGCTCGGGGGGCTGAAGGTCGGGCAGGTGGACACCGTGGCACCACAGATGAAGAACGGCCAGGTGACGGCGATGGAGGTCGTGATCGAGATCGACCCGAAGGCCGCCCCGCTGCGCAAGGGCGCGGTCGCGTTCCTCGAACAGGGTCTTCTCGGCTCGACCAGCAACCTGAATTTCACCTCGCTGGGCGACGGTGAACCGCTGAGCGAGACGGACCTCATCGATGGCAAGATCGCCGCGCCGGGGTTCCTCGCCGCGGCGGGCTACGGCGACGAACAGAAGACCAAGGTGCAGACGATCATCGACGACGCCGAAGCGACGATGAAAAAGGTTCGGGCTGAGGTCGAGGAGTTCAGCACCAAGCGCGAGAAGTGGTACACCGACTTTGATTCGATGACCACCGATGGGAAGAAGGTGATGTCCGGGGCGGCGTCGTTCGTCGAGAAGGACCTGCCCGACAGCCGCGACCGTGCCAACGCCGCGCTCGACGAGGCGAAGGGGCTCTTCAAGGACGGCCGCGACCTGATCGCCGAGCACAAGGGGTCGATCGGTGAGACGATCAAGAACGCCGAGGCGGGGACGAAGACGTACCGCGAACTGGGCGAGCAGCTCAAGAGCCAGACAATCAAGCTGATTGAGGACACCGTCACCGACGCCCGGACGAAGACCAACTCGGCGCTCGACACGGCGAACTCGATGCTGGGCAAGGTCGACGCGTCCGTCTCGGAGAGCGTGCCGGTGGTCCGCTCGATGATGGCGAAGTTCCGCCTCACCGGCGACCAGCTGGCCGCGACGCTCGCCGAGGTGCGCCGCTCGCCGTGGCGTCTGGTGTACCGCCCCGACAAGCGGGACTACGAGTTTGAGCTGCTGTACGACTCGGCCCGCGCCTATGCGGCGTCGGTGTCGGAACTGTCCTCGGCGGCGGAAGCCCTGAAGGGCCTGTCCGACGGCGGGCGACTCACGGCCGGGAGCAAGAGCGTCGACGACGTGCTGAAGGACCTCGCCGCGTCGATGGCGAAGTTCCAGGAGGCCGAGGGCGAGTTCATGCGGCAGGTGAAGGAGAAGGCGAAGTAGCCATCCCTCAGCAGAACCTGATCCGCATACCTTTCCCC
>CAYZFW010000517.1:0-2476 GCA_964477615.1 uncultured Phycisphaeraceae bacterium
TCCGGTCTCACTCTGGGAGCGGTTCTGGTCCGTTGATCAAGGCCGCAGTTCCTCGGCCAAGCCCCTCGGTGTCAGCGTCGAGTGCAGGGATTCCTGTGGTACTCGCCTTAACTTCGGTCCTCTGGTGCCGATCCGCGCCCACAGCGGGGCGAACGCGGTGTACGTCGCTCGGGACGGCGTGTTCGTGGGCTGCGATCCGAACCACATCGGCGTTGGTTCCAGCATGTCTCTCGCGATCGGCACTTACAACTGCGTTGCCCGGGTGAAGTTCGATCCGGACCAGACGACCCTTTTCGTCGCAACCCCCATCCCCAAACTGGACATCGTGCGGGTCATGAACGGCTGCGGCCCCTAAAAGTCGGAATGGTGCCCCCCTTGGACACCCCGGGCGGGACCAATTCTCGCCCGGCCGGGAGGGTGCTGTGGCCGGCTCTCACCACGCCTGGGCTTCCGGCTTCGCGCCCGCACCGCGGCGATCGAAGCGAGGCCTTGCTGCACCCTCCGCCGGTCCGCACGCGTCGGCCCTGCGGACCGTTGGCCGCTCTCCAAACCGAACATCTTCCTATCAGCGAGGCTTGTCCGCGTCGAATTTCCCCGCTATACTCTCCTCCCCAAAATCCCGCATCCCCATCAGCCAAGGATCACGACCATGTCCATCGATCGCAGCCTCCGCACCGGCGGCAGCCTCGCCACCAAGCGTTCCGTCCTCAAGCGCACCGAGCGCGTCGAGAAGATGAAGACCGCCGCTGGCACCGACTTCAACAAGCGCCCCGTTCTGGGCATCCCCAAGACCCGCGTGAACTGAGTCGGCGGCGATGCTCTTCGCCGTGGGCGGTTGGTTCCGCTGGTCGGCATCGCACTCATCTTGTTCGTTGCTGGGCGTTGGTTCAGACACACCCTCGCACACTCGCACCCCCGGCGACGAGACGCCGCGGGTGTTTTCATTTTGCTGTGACGATTGAGGCGGCCCTCAGCCAGCGACCGGCTTGGGCGACATCAACACCAGCGAGCACGCCGACAAGCGGAGGGCGCGGGGCTTCCGCGTCTTGCGGCGTCTCGCGTGCGGCTGCCTGCTGGACGATGGACTTCAGGGCCTCACGGAAGAGCATGGGCACCACGTTGCCGTCGTCGTCTGTCTTGTCTTTCAGGTCTTCGCGGTATGTGTCCAACGCGTCGCAGAGCTCTGGGCTTGCGGCGCTGCGCTTCGCGTCGGCGTGAAGGCGTGCGAGATCGTCGAAGGCGGAGAGGTAGAGGGACTGGTCGATCCACGATTGGACGAGGGGTTGGGTGGCCTCCTGTCGCTTCTGCCGCCGTTCGGAATAGCTCTCCTGCGCGGCACCTGCATCGAGGCTGATACCGCCTTCCGCTTGAGCGACGGCAGCGCTGCCCACCCGCCCTTTGACGTCAACTTTCGCACCGGCCACCATTGAGAGCGCCGCGTCGTAGAGCGAGGTCGCGACCTTCGTCCCCTTCTCGCCAAGCGACTGCGCGAACGATTGATCCTCTTCGAGTCGCTGCTTGACCGCTCGCGCAATCGATGCCACCAGCGGCACGATCGGGTGCGGGTCCTTCTCGTAGCGCCAGGCGTTGAACTGCACCGTGACGACATGCGGGTGCGGGCGGGTGATGGTCCCGTCGGGCTTGACCGGCTCCAAGAGTGTGCGGGCGGCGTTCAGGAGGGACGTCTTCCCGTGCCCCCAAGCGCCGAAGATGCCCACGGTGAAGGGCGTCGCCGCGCCGAGCGCTGCTTCGGCAATGACCTGGGCGGACTGATCCATTCCGAGCGCGTCGTCGCCGCTGAGGCGGATCGGCTCATCGCTGAGCAGAAACAGCGGTCGGAGTGGCTCATTCCCGGGCATGAGGCCATCGTAACGTAAGCACGAAGGCTGCTTCTTCAACAGCCACCGCGTCCCGGCGCGTGTGGTGGCTGACTCTCCTTGAGGATTCGGCGATTCGGACCGCCGCGGGTCCGGGGTGTATCCTCAGGGCGTGCTGGTTGAATCCATTGGCTCCAACATCTTCCGCGCGATCACTGACTTCGGGCAGTTCGCGGCGTTCACAGTCTCGACGTTCGTCGCGCTGCTGCGCCATCGGGCCGCGTGGACCAAGTGGGAGCGGCTGGGGCCGCAGTTGTATTCGATCGGTTCGCGGTCGCTCCCGATGGTGGGGCTGACGGGCTTGTTCATCGGGGCGATCCTGGTGATCGAGGCGTATGTGCAGTTCCGGCAATGGGGGCAGGAGCAGCGGCTGGGGGCGGTGGCGAACATTTCGATTGTGAAACAAATCGGGCCGGTGCTCGCGGCGGTGATGCTGGCGGGGCGGGTGGGGTGCTCGCTGACGGCGGAGCTTGGGTCGATGCGTGTCACGGACCAGCTTGATGCGATGCGCGTGATGGCGGCGGACGCGGTGAAGGTGCTGGTGGCGCCGCGGGTGGCCGCGTGCGTGTTCATGATCCCGATACTGACGGTGGCGTCGA
>CAYZFW010000518.1:0-2458 GCA_964477615.1 uncultured Phycisphaeraceae bacterium
GTAGCCCACGATCTTCATGCCGCACTCCATGCCGGCCTTGACTTCCTTCGCGTCGTCCTTGAACCGCTTGAGCTGCTCGAGGGTGCGGTCCTGCTCCACGACGATGCCGTTGCGCGTGACGCGGATGAGCGCGTTGCGTTCGATGACGCCGTCGGTGACGTAGCACCCGGCCACCGCGCCCACCTTGGACACGCGGAACACCTGGCGGACATCGGCGTGCCCGAGCACCTCCTGGCGGAGGATCGGGGCCAGCAGGCCCTGGGCGGCCAGCTTGATGTCGTCGACGATGTTGTAAATGACGTCGTACGTGCGGATCTCGACGCCCTTGGCCTCGGCCTGGCTCCGCGCCTTGCCCGAGGGGATGACGTTGAACCCGACGATGATCGCCTTCGACGCCGCCGCCAGCGTGACGTCCGACTCGTTGATCCCGCCCACCGCCGAGTGCAGCACGCGGACGCGCACCTTCTCGGTGGTGACCTGCTCGATGGTGTGGGCGATGACGTCGACCGAGCCCTGCACGTCGGCCTTGAGCACGATCCGCAGGTCCTTGACCTCGCCCTCTTCGAGCTGCTTGAACATCGAGTCCAGCGTGAGCTTCGGCTGGGCGAGCTCCTTCATCCGCTCGAGGTGAGCACGCTGCTCGGCGACCTCCGCCGCCTGACGCAGCGATTCCACGATGTAGAACTTGTCGCCCGCGGTGGGGATCTGGTCAAGCCCCGACACCAGCACAGGCGTCGAGGGCTGGGCCGTCTTGACCTTCTCGCCGCGGTCGTTGGTGATGTCGCGGATGCGCCCGTACGCCCGCCCGGCGACGATGATGTCGCCGATCGAGAGGCACCCGTCCTGCACCAGCACGGTGGCCACGGGGCCGCGGCCCTCTTCCATCTTGGCCTCGATGACCACGCCGCGGGCCGGGCCCTTGAACCCGGCCTTGAGGTCCAGGATCTGGGCGCGGTAGTCGATGGTCTCCAGCAGTTCCTGGATGCCCGTGCCCACGATCGCTGAGGTGTGGACCACGTCGGTGTCGCCGCCCCACGCCGTGGGGTTCAGCCCCTGCTCGGCGAGCTGGCCGTACACCTTATTGATGAGCTGCTCGTTCACACCGGGCGCGTCGATCTTGTTCAGCGCCACGATGATCGGCACCTTCGCCGCCTTCGCGTGGTTGATGCTCTCAATCGTCTGCGGCATCACGCCGTCGATCACGCTCACCACCAGCACGATGACGTCCGTCATGTTCGCGCCGCGGGCGCGCATCTCGGAGAACGCCTGGTGGCCCGGCGTATCGAAGAAGCACACCTGCTTCTCGCTGTTCTCGATGCTGACGTTGGTCCGGAACGCACGCGTCGACTGCGTGATCCCGCCCGCCTCACCCGCCGCGATGTTCGTGTTGCGGATGCGGTCGAGCAGGCTCGTCTTGCCGTGGTCCACGTGGCCCAGGATCGTCACCACCGGCGAACGCGGCTGGATGTCCTCGCTCGTGCGCCCCGCGAACTCCTCGGCGACCAGTTCCTCGCCCGTCTTGTCCTCGACGAACTGGAGCTCGATGTCCCAGTCCATCAGGATCTCGGCGGCCTGATCGTCCTCGATCGCCTGGTTTGGGTTCGCCATCACACCCTTGAGGAACAGCTTCTTGACGATGTCGGCGGACTTCACGCCCGTCGCCGCCGCCAGGTCCTTGATGGTGTACGGCTTGGCGATCTTGACAACGCCGCCGACTTCCGAAGGTAGGCCCGCTCCGCCGGGGCCGTGCTGCGATTCCTTCACCTTGGCGTCGCGCCGGCGCTGGCGCAGGAAGCCCTCGGAACGGTTAAGGCGTGCCTCGCGCTCCGCCAGGTCACGGTCCGACCACTCGACCGAACCGCCCTCGACGTCCGAGCGCCCGGAGCGCCGGCTGGTGCGCGAAGCGGGGACGTTCCCGCCGCCCGAGCGCCGCACCGGACCGCCCTTGCGGTCGTCGCCCGCGCCGCCGCCGCCCACACGCGGCCCGCCCGGACCGCGCGCAAAGTCCCCGCGGCTGCGCGGCGCTTCCACGTGGTCCGGCTGCTCGATGCGCACCACCTTCGGACCCGAGAGCTTCGCCGGCGTCTGCACGTCGAGTTTCAGTGCCGCTGGCGTCGGACGCTGGCGCGGAGCACCGGGCGTCGGTGTGCCCGTCCCACTGCCGCCCGGCGGCGGAGCCGTCGGACGATCCGGGCGACGCGTCGGCGTCGGCGCAGGGGGAGGAGGCGGCGGCGCCTCGTGGATTCTCACCAGCCCCATCGGCGGCGGATCGACCACGCGCCCCGTCGTCGGCGGCTTCGCCGGCGAGTGGCCCGTCGTCCGGTCCATGCTGAACACACGCGGCTTGGGCGATTCGATCTTCGCCGGCGTGTGCGGAGGGTGATGCGGCGTGTGCGGAGCCGTGTGGGCCTTCGACGCATCCGCCGCAGGCGACGAACCGCCGCCGGGCGGCGTCACC
>CAYZFW010000519.1:0-2444 GCA_964477615.1 uncultured Phycisphaeraceae bacterium
CCCTAAACCGTGGCAAGAGGAACGCAGACGTGAGCACACTTCAACTCTCGATCAACCGTCGGATGCTGACCACGCTGCTGATGCTCGCGCTGATGGCGCTGGCGATGCTGACCTCGCCGCGCTCCGCGCTGGCGCAGGCGGCGGGCAAGCCGTCGGCCGCGGACGCGGCCCGCATCGAGCAACTGATGAACGAGATCGCCACGATGCAGTCGGAGATGGCGAAGCTCAAGCGCCGCATCGTCGAACTCGAGCGCGAGAACGCCGAGCTCAAGGCCTCGGGCGCGACCGTGCCCGACAAGAAGGGCGGTTCCGGGGGGGGTGGCAAGCCGGGCGACAAGGGCGGCAAAGGGGATTTCGCCGCGGTGCCCGCCGAGCCGCTGGCCGCGCCGGAAGCGGCGCTCGCGTCGTTCGCGGCGGACTACGCGGCGAAGGTGAAGTCCAGCGAGATCGGCACCCCCGCCGAGCGCCAGAAGACCCTGGGCGAGGTGGGCGGCTGGGCCCGCTCGGCCAAAAAGGTCCGCGGCAAGGCGGAGTGGACCATCGAACTCAAGGGCGTCGACCCCGACCCGCTCAAGGGCGGCGGCAGCATCCGCTTCTCCGTCGTCGACCCCGTCAGCAAGAAGGCCTACTCCGATCTCATCGTGACGCAGCCGCTCAACCCCGCCCAGATGCGTGCGGTGAACGACAAGAGCGACGTGAAGCACTGGAAACTCACGGGCATCTACGGCGCCGAGCCCAAGGTGAACAAGGACCTCGAGAACGGCGAGAGCAATCCGATGTTCATCGGGCTGTTCGCGGAGATGGTGACGACGTTGAGCGTGCAGTCGGTGACGCCTGCCAACTGAGCGAAGTGCTTCGACTCGCACCACCCAGTGTCGCGCAACTGCTGGCACCGTCTGCGGTGACACCAGTGCCGATGGGTGACGACGTTGCAAGCCGCACTGATGTCGGCCTCGGAAGGCCGCCATCAGTGGCACGCTGGTCTACTTCGAGACCTTCACGAACTGGTACCCGCCTTTGGTCGCGCCCCACACCTGGTTGCCCGCAGCATCGAAGCCGCGGTCCCACGAGTTGAGTGATGTGGCAGTGATGGTCACCTCGCTGGTGGCGTAGGTCGAGCCGCGGAGGTCGCTGGGGCAGTTCTGCGCGATGGTCGATCCCTTGAACGACTGCGACGCCTCGTCCCATGTCAGCACGATTTCACACCCTTCACGCTCGGTGAGCATCTGCGGCGAGAGCGCATCGAAACGGCTGGGGTCCTGCCACGCGCCCGCGTAGTCGAGTGGGCTGCCGGGGAGGGTGTAGACGGTGCTCTCGAACCCCTGGCCCTCGGCGGTCACCTGGTAGATGCGCTGGCGGTAGGGCTTCTCGAGGGCGGTGGACATGGCCTGTTCGACGTACAGCCAGCGGCCGTCGGAGCGCTCGGTCCAGATGGGGACCATGATGAGGCGGACGTTGAAGAAGTTGTCGGGGTCGGTGGAGGCCTGGGCCTCGCTGGTGTAGGTGCCGGCCATCCACGAGGCGAGGGTGTCGACGCGCTTGCGGGCTTCGGACCTGGCCCCGGAGGAGGCGCATCCGGAGAGTGCAACGGCGGCGAGGATGGAGGCGGTGGCGATAGCGCGGGGGGTGTTCATGGGTGTGGGCCTGGTCGGGGTTGGCGATGCGGCGGGAGACTAACCCGGCGGCGGGCGGGATGCCGGGGTTGGCGGTCGCCAGGATTGACTTGGGAAGGTCGCGGCGCTACAAACACTTGATTGAATCGTGCGTTTCCGAGGTGGGATGCCAGAGCGGAGTTTGCCATGAGTGAGACCGCCGTTGCCAGTGTGAGCACCCGTCAGAGGCTGATCGAGGCCTCGGGGGAGTTGTTCGCCGAGCTGGGGTTCCGGGACGTGACGGTGCGGCAGATCTGCCAGCGTGCGGGTGCGAACATCGCGGCGGTGAACTATCACTTCCGAGATAAGGAGAGCCTGTACCGCGAGGTGGTGCTGAGCGCGTACAAGGCGGCGCGGGAGCGGTACCCGATCAACGCCGGGGTGACGGACCGTGATCCGCCGGAGGCACGGCTGCGGGCGTTTATTCGGGGGCTGCTGCAGCGGATTTTCGATGAGACCTCGCCGCCGTGGGGGAAACTGCTGGCGCGTGAGATGGTGGAACCGACGGCGGCGCTGGACGGGATCGTGGAGCAGGGGGCTCGGCCGCAGTACGCGGTGCTGACGGGGATCGTGCGTGAGGTGTTGGGGCAGGACGCGCCGGAGGAGATGGTGCGGCGTTATGCGGCGAGCGTGGTGGGGCAGGCGCTGGTGTACCACACGTGCCGGGGGATGATGCAGCGGATGTTCGGCTCGTCGGCGGACGGGCCGGAGAAGATCGAGGCACTGGCGGCGCACATCGCGAAGTTCTCGGTGGATGGGATGAGGGCGGCTCGGGTGGGGGCAGGGGCGGGG
>CAYZFW010000520.1:0-2423 GCA_964477615.1 uncultured Phycisphaeraceae bacterium
GCACCCGCCCCGAGGATTGAGAACGCAAACTCCGTCCCCAAGGCATAGCCCTGGAGTTGGCGTCGGCGCTCGGGGTCGACCGGGGGTTTGCTGGTGCTTGGAAGAATGTTCGCACTTTGATCGGAAAGGAAACCAGTCCGCACGCGCCGCCGTAGCCGATATCAGGAACAGCGCAGGATAACACCCACAACACCTGCTGGTGTGCCCCTCGCTGCGTATCGATGGACGAGAATCACAATCCGACCGTTGACTCGACCAGTGGCGTGCTCAACGCAACGCCTCACCCTGCGCCCCCGCGAACTCCGCGTTGATCCCGACTCAGGTTCACTCCGTGCCTTCGTGGCTCAGTGCCCGGTGCCTCCCCCATGATCTCCAAGATCGAACAAGACCACCAGCGCTTCCGCCAGATCGTCAAGGGGAAGATCCGCAAGGACCTCCGAAAGTTCCTGCAGCGCCGCGAGCTCATCGGCAAAGAGGGCCGCGGCGTCGTCTCCATCCCCATCTACGACGTCGACACCCCGACCTTCCGCTACGGCGACAACTCCTCGGGCGTTGGCATGGGCGACGGCAACCCCGCCGACGGGCCCGCCGGCAAGGGCAACCAGGGCGGCGAAGAGGCCGGGCAGCACATCCTCGAAGTCGATGTCACGCTCGAAGAGCTCGCCGACATCCTGGCCGAAGAACTCAAACTTCCCCGCATCCAGCCCAAGGGTTCGAGCAAACTCACCACCATCCGCGACAAGTTCACCGGCATCCGCCCCATCGGCCCCGCGGCCCTCCGCTCCTTCAAACGTACCTACCGCGAGGCCCTCAAGCGCCAACTGATGCTGGGCCAGTACGACCCCGACGACCCGCTCATCGTCCCAATCAAGCGCGACATGCGCTATCGGAGTTGGAACGAGGTCAAGAAGCCGCAGAACAACGCCGTGATCGTCTACATGATGGATGTCTCGGGCAGCATGGGTGACCAGCAAAAGGAACTGGTCCGGCTCGAAGCCTTCTGGATCGACACCTGGCTCCGCCGCAACTACGACGGCATCGAGAGCCGCTACATCGTCCACGACGTCGGCGCCAAGGAAGTCGACAAAGCAACCTTCTTCAGCGTCCGCGAAGACGGCGGCACCAGAATCTCCAGCGCCTACCAGTGCGCACAGGAACTGCTCGACCAGAAGTACCCCGCCAGCGAGTGGAACATCTACCTCTTCCACTTCTCCGACGGCGATAACTCAAGCGAGAGCGACAACCGCCTGTGCGTGCAACTGGTGCGCGACAAACTCGTCCCCCGCGTCAATATGTTCGGCTACTGCCAGGTCGCCAGCGCCTACGGCAGCGGGAACTTCATCAACGTCCTGCACGAGGCGTTCCCCGGCAGCGACCAATCCCGCCCCAATCGCCGAACAGACAGCATCGTTGTGACAAGCCGCGTTGCCGGGAAGGACGACATCTTCGACTCGCTGCGGACGTTCTTTGGGGCCGGGAAGTAATCGCAACGCCCCCCACCGCGACTACCGAAACCGCACAATCGTCGCGACTTCCCGGAAACGCTTCTCATACCCCTCCAGTTTCTCGCCGTGCTCCGCGCGGTGCGTCGCCACCAGCGACCTGATCCGGTCCGATTCTTGCGCCGGCTTGGCCGCCTGCGTCACACGCTGCTTCACCAGTTCCTCGGCACCGATCCCCACGATCGCGTCATCAGGCAGCGCCGAAGAGCCAGACTCCCCCCCGATCCGCGAGAGAATCGAGATGAACCGCAGCCGGTTGGTGTGACGCTTGTACGCCCGCGGCGTCTCCAGCAGCCCCCGTAAGTGCGGCTCCCAGAGCCGCAGCGCCGCCTTGAACTTCGGCGAGTCAACCGTCCGCTCCGACCCGGGAGGCGGCCGCAGCGAGTACAGCACGACCACTGCCACCGCCCCCACCGCCAGCACAAGAATCGTGACCAGATCAGAAGAGGTCACAACGGCGGGCACCCCGGGTCGCAGATCGGCCCGCGCCGCATTTGGGAGGACCGTCCCCGAGTCTCCCTCAGGCGTAGACGGGGCACCTGGAGGCGCAGAAGTCCCCGCACCCGCCCCGGCATCCGTCGCCGCTCGTGCCACCACAGGCGGGTGGAGCACGCCGTTGACCATCAAACCCACCCGTGACGCGCCCCACAGCACACACAGCACCAGCACAACCTTGGGGATCTCTCGGAGCCACGACCCAGGCGCCTCGGGGTCCACCAGCGCCCGGCCAACAACCCACGGCAGCCTCTTGACCATCTCAACAACACGCATCCGACGCGAGCCTCGCTCAGCCTGCGGCTCATCCCCCGCCGGTATCCCCCTCGGGACCGCCACCGAGATGTTCAGCAGCTTCTCCACATAGTCCTGCGCAAAGTCCCGCGGCGACTCCCCCGCCGCCGCGCGACGCTTGTTCATCTCTTC
>CAYZFW010000521.1:0-2415 GCA_964477615.1 uncultured Phycisphaeraceae bacterium
CCAGGCAATAGTCCGGCCTCGGGAACCGCTCGAACAGCCCGTCCTTCACCATCATCTTCGCGCCCGCGACGCCCTCCGCGGCGGGCTGGCAGATCATCAGCAGCGTGCCGCGCCACGAGTCCTTTGCCCTGGCCAGCAGTTCGGCCGCGCCGATGAGCGAGGCCATGTGGACATCGTGCCCGCACGCGTGCATGACGGGCATCTCGACGCCGTCCTGGTTCTTCATCCGCACGGTGCTGGCGTAGGGCGCGTCGGTCTTTTCCTCGATGGGCAGCGCGTCCATGTCGGCGCGGAGGAGGACGACCGGCCCGTCGCCGTTCTTGAGCACGCCGACGACGCCGTGCCCGCCGATCTTCTCGGTGACGTCGTAGCCGAGCCCGCGCAGCCTCGCGGCGAGGGTCGCCGCGGTCTTCTCTTCAAAGAGGGAAAGTTCGGGGTTCTTGTGGAGGTGGGAGTAGAGATCGACGAGCGAAGGGGTGATCGCGTCGAGGGGGCGGAGGCTGTCCGGCGCGGCGGGCTGTGCCGAAGCGTGGGAAGCCGCGGCGAGCACAAGGGCGAAAACCGACCGCCCGGTGATCTTCATCGCGGCGGCGCGTGCGGCGAGCGTGATTGGCATGTTGGCCTCCTGCCGCGAGTGTACCCGTCCTTATGAGCGGCGCAGGGAACCGCGATCAGACGGGCCGTCAATCGGCGACCGCCGGGCACGACAGCCCGCCGCCGTACATGCCCGATCGATCGAAGCAGCAGGGGCGGCGCTTCCCTTTGGCGAGCATGTCGCAGGCTTTCTCGATGCGGATCTCGCGCGTCTCGGCCCGCTTGCCCGAGGTGATCCAGAACACCCAGTCCCGGCGTGCCGCGGGCGTTGTGCCCTTCCACGCCGCCTTCGCGCGTTCCGGTGCGTCCCGGAGCGCCGCGCGAAAGTCGGCGGGGACCGCGGGCTCGGGCTCCTTCTCCACCGGTCTCAGTTCGAGATTCACCCGGTCGCCCGCCTCGGCACCGGCGGAAACGCGGACTGCCCGGGGCACCTTCATCCAGTGCCCGCCTTCGCCGTCGGGTTCGAGTGTGGCGCTCAGCGCCGTGCCGTTGATGGTGCCGCAGACGGACACCATGCCGCGCGATGGGAGCCTGTTGCTCGCCTCACGCGGAAGCCGGAGAAACAACCATCCGGCCGGGCGATCCAGTTTGGGCTTCAGCAGCACCGCATCGAAACAGATCGTGAGCCCGACGTCCGGCGGAGTCTGACGACGCCCCCGCGACTTGGCACTCACCTCAGCCATACACCGCGTTCACTTTCGCCTCCAGGTGCCGCATGAGGGCATCGTGCGACAGCGGCTTGCCGGTGATCTTCTCGCACAGTTCGCCGGCGCGGTAGCGTCGGCCGTGGGCGTGGATGTTGGCGCGCAGCCAGGCGAGGATCGGGCCGAACTCGCCGCGGGCCATCTGGCTGTCGCGGTCCGGGATATCGCGCTTGATGGCCTCCCAGAACTGTGCCGAGTACAGGTTGCCGAAGGTGTAGGTGGGGAAGTAGCCCACGAGGCCCATCGACCAGTGAACGTCCTGCAGGCAGCCGCGCCGGTCGTCGGGGACGGCGAGGCCCAGGTCGCTCTTGAGGCGCTTGTTCCACTCGCCGGGGAGGTCCTTGGGGTTGAGTTCCCCGGCGATCATGGCGCGCTCAAGATCAAAGCGCAGCATGATGTGCAGGTTGTAGGTGAGCTCGTCGGATTCGACGCGGATGAAGTTTGGGCGGACGATGTTCACGGCCTTGTAGATCGCCTCGGGTGACGCCGCGCCGATCGCGGGGCCCAGCAGCGTGCCGGCCTCGTTCGCGGCCCACTGCCAGAACGAGAGCGAACGCCCGACGAGGTTCTCCCACAGCCGGCTCTGGCTCTCGTGAATGCCCAAGCTGATCGCCTCGGCGACGGGCTGGCCGAAGCAGTCCTTCTTGGGCAGCCCCTGCTCGTACAGCGCGTGCCCGCCCTCGTGCATCGCGGTGGAGATGGAATCCGCCCAGCCGTCGGCGCGGTAACGGTTGGTCATCCGCGTGTCGCCGGGGCCGATGCCGTCGCAGAACGGGTGCGTCGAGACGTCCATCCGCCCGGCTTCGTAGTTGAAGCCCATCTTCTTGGTCACCATCGTGCAGAAGGCCACTTGGCTCTCGATGGGGAACGACAGCTTCGCGACGGACTCATCGGGCGCTTTCGAGCGGGCCACGCGGTCGATCAGCGGGACGAGTTTCTCGCGGAATGGCCCGAAGACGGCGCGGGTCTTCGCCGCGGTCATGCCGGGCTCGTACTCGTCGATGAGCGCGTCGTACAGCTCGCCGCCCGCAGGGATGCGCCCGCCGAGGTAACACTCGGCCTTGCGCCGGTAGAGCTCGACGGTTTTCTGGAGCCACGGCAGGAAGATCGAGAAGTC
>CAYZFW010000522.1:0-2413 GCA_964477615.1 uncultured Phycisphaeraceae bacterium
GAACCGGCCCGGGAACCCGTGAGCATGTGGACGACGATCATCCGTGCCGCCACCGTCGCCGCCGTTCTGGCTTTCGCCGCGCTCGCGCTGGGGGTCCGCCCCGCGCCCGGCGAAGGGCTGCCAGCATCGCGCACGGCCCCCGGCGGCATCCCGATGGAAGACGAGCGCGGGCTGGTGCGGCTCGTCGGCCCGGCCGATGCCGAGTCCGCCGCGCGGCTCGCGGTCGAGCAGCTCGCCGGGCTTGGAAGCCGCGCCTCGATCTCGCGTGCGGACGGGTTCATCATCGTCTCCGACGCCGATGCACAGTGGACGCAGGCACGCGCGGCGCTCTTGCAGCGGGCGGCGCACCAGTTTGACCGCTTCGCAGCGCGGCTTGGGTTCAAGCTCACGCCGCCCGACGAGCCGCTGGTCGCGGTGCTCATCCACGACCACGACCGGTACACAAGGTTCGCCTCGCGCCACGATCAGGTGGAGGCGGGCTGGATCGCCGGGTACTACGCATCGCTTTCAAACCGCATCGTTTTCTACAACGACGAGACCGGCCCGATGGCCGAGGCCGCCCAAGGCCGGTTGAAGGAATACGACGCGCTGCTGTCGCAGGCGAAGACGCTCGCGGCCGATGCACGCCGCGAGCGCCGCACCGAGGTCGCCGCGACGCTCGAAACCCGCGCGGGCGAACTCGCCTCGCGCCTCAAGACCGAACGGCAGCGCCTGGCAACGGCCACGCGCGTCAACGGGCAGGCCAAGTGCGTCCACGAGGCCGTACACCTTCTCGCCTTCAACCACGGCTTGCAAGCCCGCGACCGCCAGTACTCACCGAGGGGCTGGCCACGAACTTCGAGACGGAGAACGCCCGGGCCGCGTTCGGCCCGGACCACGAGTTTGACCCGCGGCGCAAGGACTTCGACGCGCTGAAGGAGGCCGACCGCCTGCTGCCGCTTGAAGTGCTGGTGCAGATGCTCAACGTGCCCGGCGACGACGAGGCGACGGCGGACGTGATGTACGCGCAGTCGTGGTCGCTGTTCCGGTACCTGTTTCGCTACCACCGCGCCGAGCTCGCGGAGTTCTTCCGCGACTACCTGCGGGAGCCGCCGGGCCGGCTTGGCCCGCGCCGGCAACTGGAGCTCTTCCGGGCCCGCTTCGGCGATGTCGCGGCGCTCGAGCGTGCGTGGCTGAAGCGTGGGTGATCTACGCGAGCCGCCCAGCGGGGCCGAGGTCCTGACGCTCGTGCATCTCCAGCACGGCTCGGACGTGGTTCGAGGCGAGGCAATGGGTGGCGGCGTGCTGGCGGGCGATCTCACCCAGGCGTGTCGTGAGTTCGAGATCGCCCAGCAGGCGCTCGAAAGCCTCGCACCAGGCGCGGGCGCGGGGCTGTTCGACGGTCCACGCCGTGGACATGTGGGCGAGGTGCGTCGACGCGTCGTCGGGGGCGGCGATGATGACGACGCCCGCGGCCATCGCGTCAAGGGTGATGGAGCGTTGGACACCGGAAGCCTCGGGCAGCGCGAGGAACTCGGAGCGGAGCACCGGCTCGCGCCGGCCCTCAAGATCGGCGACGACCGACACCAGCCCGGAGAGGTTCAGCCGCTGCACGTAGCGCCACACATCGGGGCTCGAAGAAACCAGCCGCTCATCAAGGAACACCAGCAGTTCCGGCAGTGTGCCGGCCCCGGCGGATTCGAGCGCCTCACGCCGCCGACCAAGTTCGGCGACGCCCTCGAGCAGCGCGATCACCGCAGAAGCACTGTCGGCGGGACCGCCCCCGCCCCCGGATGCTCCATCGCCGATGACGCAGACGCTCGCGGGCGCGCCGGGGCGGCGAAGGGGGCGCGGCTCATCGGGGATGAAGACGCCCCATGGGCAGATGCGGACGGGCCAGCGGATGCCGGCGCGCTGCGCCGCCTCGCCAAGCTGCGGCGTCGGCACGCTGAGCACGCAGCGGCCGGGCTCGGGCAGCACGGACGACCACCGGCGCTCGAAACGCTGCGCCAGCGTCACGGTGTGCGGCGAGTACACCTCGAGCACCAGGTCGGCGGCGCTCGCCTCGGCGATCTCGGCGGCGAGGTCCCACGCGTTCTCGCCCCAGGCGTGGACGGTGTCGAAAAGGCCCTCTTCGTCGGTTGCGCGCGGGAGGTCGAGTTGTTGGAGTGTGCGGAAAAGGCGGTCGGCGCGCCAGGCCAGGGCGATCTTGGGCCCGGTATCGGCGTACGTCGCCTGCGGGATCAGCCCCGAGGGCATCTTCAGGGCGCACGCGTGCGGCACGCAGCGGGCCAGGCGCACACCTTCATCGAGCAGCCCGACTTCGACCCGTCGCACCAGCGCGTGCTCGCGCTCGGCGAAGGGACGGTCGAGCAGGAAGAGGAGGCGCATAAGGGGAGTCTACTGGGTGATCGAGGGGGGGTGAAGTTTGGGC
>CAYZFW010000523.1:0-2407 GCA_964477615.1 uncultured Phycisphaeraceae bacterium
TGGGGAAGGCATCGAGGCATCCAGGCATCGAGGCATCGAGGCATCGAGGCATCGAGAGGGGGAGCACCGGTGTGTTCAAGGGTGGGGTGCATGCGTATGCGCGGATGCGTATGCTGCGGCCCCCGCGGCGGGCTCGGTCATTGCGCGCTGAGCAGCGGCTGTCGGATCTCATCGTCGACGCTGAGATGTCCAATAAGCTCTGGAACAAACCTCAATAGGGCTCCTTTGGCCGAGGGTGGTCTCCTGTTTGGCATCACGGCATCACCGATTCTTTACACATCCGACTGCCGTCGCCTGTTGCTTCGCGCGCTGGTTTGTTCATACTTCCAGGGTCGTTTGGCTGCGTGATCCGAAACCACCGAGGCACTCGCAATGATCCGGGTTACATCTTCATCGTGCCGAGTTCACGCCGTCTTCCTCGGTGCGCTTGTGGTCGCAGCCTCTGCGAGCGCCGGAACCCAGGTCGGTGGCGGCATTGCGACCGTCTGGGGACGTCCCACATCGTTCGTGACCTGGGATGTGGTGAGCGACTCGGGACTGGGCCTTGTCGGTCTCGCGGAAGGGCGCGTGCGCGATATGGCGTGGTGGAACGGGCGTCTGTACTGCGGGGGTGCGAACGACGCGCAGGACGCCGGTCCGTGGTACTACACGCCGGGACCTGCGGGGAGCCTCGCGTCACCCCAAGAGATCAACCTGACTTTCACGTCGGGTGACTCTCGCCGATGGCTGAACAACGCGGCGATTGCGATCAATACCAGCGGGAGCGGCTTCGGCGCGTTTGCCGCGGGCTCGGTCGATCCGACGCTGGCGCTGGTCGGTAGGTCCAGCATCGCCCCTTCAGCGCCGCTGGCGTACACGATCTCGCACAGCGGGAGTGCGGGCTCGATGAGCGGGACTTCGACGCTGCCGGCGGTCGGCACATCCCTGCCCGTGAGTCTGCACTACGACGGGGTGCGCGATCGCTTTGTGTCGCTTGAATCGCCGCTGGGGAACCCGAGCCAGACGCTGCTCCGCACGTACCCGCACAACGCCGCCGGGCTGCTGACGCCCGACACGTCGATCACCATCAATGAAAACGGACTGAACGGCTTCGACCGCGTGAGCGCCGCGTTCGCGTCGCTGATGACCAACGGGGCCGTCCAACAAGGAGCGTACCTGACTGTCCGGCGAGAATCCCTGGGGTCTGGTGGCGTGCAGGTCGAACTGCTGGTGCTGTCGCCTGACACGGGCTCGGTGCTTTCACGCACGGCGCTGCCGCTCCCGAGTTTCGCCGAGTTCGATCCCTCGGTGTCAAAGGCCAGCGCGATCGCCGTGGACGAGGCCGGCGGGCGGGTGTTTGTTTCAGATTCCTCGGCGGCTCTGATCTATGTGCTGAGTGTGCCGGGGCCCGGCGCGGGTGCGGGGATGGGGCTGGTCGGGGGCGTGGTGGCGGGGCGTCGTCGGCGGTGAAATCGGCGGGCGGCATGCTGAAACCCGCATGCGCCTACTCAACGATCCGCCGAAGCATCCGAGATCCTGAAGACATGCTCACGGGGCGCGAGCATGTCACCCGGGGGAGTCCCTGCCTCACGCCGGCGGGCTAACCGAGAACGCTTTGATTGACAGCGCCTTCCGCTCTGCCAATTCCAGGGTCATCACGCAGCCTGTGGCCGCGGGTTCGGCGTCGGTGACGTCCATGGCGATGGGGCGTTGTTGGGTCATCACCTGCAGCACTTTGTCGACGTCGCGGCCGAGGACGCTGCGTTTGGAGCCGCACATGCCGAGGTCGGTCATGGCGGCGAGTTTGTTGTCGAGGATTCGGGCATCGGCGGTCTGGACGTGGGTGTGGCTGCCGACGACGGCGACGACGCGGTGTGGCCAGTGCTTCAGGCAGTGCCATGCCATGGCGATCTTTTCGCTGGTGGCCTCGGCGTGGATCTCGACGATAACGCTCGCCGAGGGGTGCTCGGCGGCGAGGGCCCCCACCACTTCGTCGACGCAGGCGAAGGGGTCGTTGGCGGGCATGGTGGTGTTGTAGAGACGGCCCAGGACGGTGACGACGAAGAGCGGGGTGAGTTCTGTTTCGGTGATGGCGGCGCGGCGGACTCGGGTGGCGCGTTTGCCGGGGGCCTTGGCGGAGAGGTTGGCGGGGCGGGCGATGGGCTCGTCCGGGTGGTCGAGGACGGGGAAGATTTTGGATTCTTTGGCCCAGTGGTCGCCGAGGGTGAGGGCGTCGGCGCCGGCGTCGCGGATTTCGTGGTACTGCTCGACGGTGAGTCCGCTGCCGTTCTTGGAGTTCTCGGCGTTGACGACGACGAGGTGGACGTTGTGGAGATCGCGGAGGTCCTGGACGGCGCGTCTGAAGACTCGGCGGCCTGGGGTGCCGACGATGTCGCCGAGGAAGGCGATGTTGATTGGGGGCATGGGG
>CAYZFW010000524.1:0-2403 GCA_964477615.1 uncultured Phycisphaeraceae bacterium
GCCAGCGGCGCCGCGTGTGCCCCACGCCTATACCAAGTAACAAGCCCGCGAAGCGGGCGACCGACCTCCCACCCCGTCCAACTACCCACAGCCATGACCACCGACCACCTCACCAATCTCCTCCTCTCAAACGACCCCACTCCGCTCACCCCCGACGACCGCGCCCTCCTTATCGCCGCCCTCGCCGAACTCGCCATCGCACAAACGCTCGTCGCCAAACAGTCCATGCTCCTCGATTCCTTCCAAGCCGACCACGCCACCATCGAATCCACCCTGCGCGATTCGCTCGCGAGCCTCACCTCCAGCGCGACCGCTTCCGACGTTTCGCCGTTCGACTACACCGCCGCGAACCAAGCCCGGCGCGACCTCGCGGCCAAACTCGCACACGCAACAACGCTGCGATCCATCGTGACACTCGCGCTCGGTGCTGTCCGCACCATTGCACGCACCTGATGCCGCACCGACCGCCACAAGCCGTTCCCCGGACGCCGGAGCATCGACGCCGCGTCGATGCTCCGGGTTGACCACCCTCACCTTCCAAGGGCGAAGCCGAGATGACAAGCACCGTGACGACAAGCCCCGGGCACCCTACCATTTCCCTCACGTCAACCGCGACAGAGAGACCCCGTGCCCACCATGAGCAAGCAAGGACGCAGCACTTCCGCCATCAGTGTCGAGCCCAAGCCTCGGGGCGCGGCGCGCCCGAAGAAGAGCGACCACGCCGCCGTCACGACCCCGACCTCACAACCCGCGACCGCCGCCGCGCCCACGACATCCGTTGGTGACCGCTCCGAACACAAACGCTTCATCCGCGTCCGCGGCGCGCGCGAGCACAACCTCAAGAACGTCCACGTCGACATCCCCCGCGACCGACTCGTCGTGATCACCGGCCTCTCCGGCAGCGGCAAGTCCTCGCTCGCGTTCGACACCATCTTCGCCGAGGGGCAGCGGAAGTACATGGAGTCGCTCTCCGCCTACGCCCGCCAGTTTCTTGATCAACTGAAGAAGCCCGACATCGACGACATCGAGGGCCTGCCGCCCACCATCGCCATCGAGCAGCGCACCAGCGGGCACAACCCGCGCTCCACCGTCGCCACCACCACCGAGATCTACGACTACCTCCGCCTCCTCTTCGCCCGTTGCGGCAAGCCCACCTGCTGGGCACCAACGAAACTCAATAAAGACGGCTCCGTCAAGGAACGCTGCGGCAAGCCCATCGCCGCCAGCAGCCCCTCGCAGATCACAGACGTCGTCAGCGCGATGCCCGAGGGCACGAAACTGATGGTCATCGCCCCGGTGGTCCGTGCCAAGAAGGGATTCCACAAGGACGTCCTCGAAGGCTTCCTCAAGCAGGGCCTCGTCCGCGCCCGCGTCAACGGCGTCATCGTCGATGTCCGCGAGGTCCTCACCAAGGGCGGCGAGAACCCGCTCGGTTTGGGACGCTACGAGAAGCACACCGTCGAGGCCGTCATCGACCGAATCGTCGTCAAGCCCGAGGCCCGCCAGCGCCTCGCCGAGAGCGTCGAGACAGCGCTCAAGATGGCCGAGGGGGTGGTCATCATCTCTGTAGAAGACGCCGGTGAATGGCGCGACACAACCTACAGCGAGAAGTTCTCCTGCGCCGATCACCCCGAGTGCTCGCTCGAAGAGCTCGAACCTCGACTCTTCTCCTTCAACTCCCCCTTCGGCGCGTGCAAGGGCTGCGACGGCCTGGGAACGCTCATGGAGTTCGATGAAGCGCTCGTGATCCCCAACGATTCGCTGAGCCTCGAAGAGGGCGCGGTGGTGGCGTGGGCCAAGAACGGACCCGTCCGCGCCTGGTTCAACCGCCAGCTCCGGCGCTTCTGCAAGGATTTCGCCGTCACGTTCACCCAGCCCGTGAAGGCCTTCCCGCCCGAGGCACTTCGCATCCTGCTCCACGGCACGACCGACGCCGACAAGAGCAAGTACAAGTCCAAGTTCGAGGGCGTCATCCCAAACATCACGCACTGGTGGGGCACCACCGAGAACGAGAGCGTCAAGGAGTGGCTCAGCGGGTTCATGAGCACCACGCCCTGCAAGGTCTGCTGCGGCGACCGGCTCCGCATCGAGTCCCTCGGCGTAGCGCTGGAGGGCACAGAGGGCGTGCCGAGTGAAGTGCTTGAAGAACGCTCGCGCCACGGGCTGTGGGCCGCGGCGGGTGATAAGGCCGCGTCGCGCCGGTTTAATCTCGCGGACTACACGAAACTGAACATCGGCGACGCGCGTCGGATCGTCGACAGCCTGACGCTCACCAGCGAGCAGCAGCGCATCGCCGAGCCGATTCTCCGCGAGGTGAAGTCACGCCTGGGCTTCCTCGCCAGCGTCGGCCTTGAGTACCTCTCGCTCGACCGAAAGACCGCCACGCTCTCCGGCGGCGAGGCG
>CAYZFW010000525.1:0-2398 GCA_964477615.1 uncultured Phycisphaeraceae bacterium
CCCAGGACGCCCTCTTCCGTCCGCCCCAGCAGGTGGGCACCGGCGACGGCCCGGCCAACATCACCATCGAGGACATGGACAACGACGGCGACAGCGACATCGTCACCAGCAACAGCGTCGGTGGCTCGGTCTCGCTCGTGCTGAACGAGGGTGTGGTCAATGACCTCGGCGTGTTCAGCGTCCAGACCCTACCCGCGGGCACGGCCGCCGGCCCGCTGGCGGTGCTGGATATCGACGGCGACAGCGACAACGACATCGCCGTGGTGACCCAGAACGGCAACGACCCGCTGGAGCGCCTCATCCGCGTGCTGCGCAACGACACGCCGGTGGGCACCGTCGGCGGGCCGCTGAGCTTTGCACCCGGCGAGATCTTCGGCCTCGCTGCCGGTCCGCTGGTCATCCTGCCCGGCGACGCCGACCAGGACGGCGACGCCGACATCCTCGCCTTCACCGACCCACCCGCCCAGCCCACGCAGCAGGCCACGGCGTTCCTGAACACCCTTTGCCCCACCGACCTCAACGGCTCGGGCAAGACCGACCTCGCGGACCTCACGCGGTTCCTCGCGGACTTCGGAAATACGGTTGAGCCCGGTGCGGCGGGCGATGTGAACGTCGACGGGTCCATCAACACGCTCGATCTGGTGGAAGTGATCGGTGAGTTCGGCAGAACCTGCAACTGACCACCTAACGTCCGCCATGCTGAACTGGGCCATCCTCGGGACCGGCATGATCGCGGGCAAGGTGGCCCCATGCATCCGCCAGGCAGCTGGCTGCCAACTGGTCGGCGTCGGCTCGCGCGACATCCACCGCGCCAAGGCCTTTGCGCTCGAACACGAGATGGACGAGGCGGACGGCGTGCTGGCGGAGGACCTGCTCACCCGCGCCGATGTCCACGCCGTGTACGTCACCACGCCCAACAGCCTGCACACGCCGTGGTGCGTGCGGCTGCTGGAAGCGGGAAAGCACGTGCTGTGCGAGAAGCCGCTGACGCCTCGGGCCGAGGAGGCGCGGAGCGTGGCAGAGGCGGCGAAGCGGAGCGGGCGGCTGTTCGCCGAGGGGTTCATGTGGTTGCACCACCCGCAGACGGACATCCTGGTGCGCTGCGGGCGCGACGCGGGGAACGACCTGATCGGCCCGCTGCGCACGATCACCGCCTCGTTCTGCATTGATCTGCGGCCCAGGCCCAACGCGTGGACGCGCTTCAGCCACCGGCTTGAGGGTGGCGCGATGATGGACCTGGGGTGCTATCCGCTGAGCCTCGGGCGGGTCGTGACGGGCGAAGAACCCGCGGACATCGCGGCGATGTCACGGCGTGGCAACCCTATCGACGGCGAGAAGCTCGGCGTCGACACGCTGACGAGTTTCTCGACGCGGTTCCCGTCGGGCGTCGTGCTGCACGGGTTGTGCGCCATGGACTCGAACGCCGGGGTGTTCGCGGAGCTGGTCGGCGACTTCGGCCTGCTCCGCACCGAGACACCCTTCCGCGCCGACCCGGTGCTCTCGACGCTGCGGCTCACGCGCTTCGAGAACCACCCGCGCGGGCCGGGGGTGGAGATCATCAAGATCGAGAACGGCGGGGACCGCTTCGTGAACCAGTTCACGGCCTTTGCCGCCGCGGTGCGGGGCGAACGCGAGATGGTGCCGACGGCGGAGTGGTCGATCGGTCAGGCGGCGGCGATCGAGCGGGTGTACGCGATCAACGGGATGGGGTGGTGAGCGTCAACGCTCAACCAAGCGCACGCGGACGGGTCCCTTCGCGGTTGAAGGGTCGACGATCCGTCCCCCCTGGGTGATCTCGGTTTCGCCACGGGCGACGAGTCTTCGGGCCGCGGCGCGTGCGGGCTCCATGAGGGACTCCCACGCGGGGCCGCCGACGGCGCGGGCGGCCTCGGAGGGGCAGATGGTGGCGCCGCGCTTGCGCGCCCGGAGCAGGGCGATGATCGAGCGCTCGAGGGCCGCGTCGGTGTCGGTGGTCTTTCGCCTGCGGCAGGCGTCGGAGCAGTAGCGGACGTTCTCCCAGTCGCGCTCCCACTTCTTGCGCCACTGGATGTCGCGCCCGCAGACGGTGCACGGCTTGGTGGCGCGTTCAGGCACGCTGGGCCGAGCCCGTGAGTTCCGCCAGCAGCGCCTCGTCGATCCCCAGGTACTCGCGCATATAGCGGTCGTACGTGTCGGAGTCCTGCTCCTTGGAAAGGTCAAGCCGCAACTCGTTGATCACCTTGGTGCCCTGCTTGATCCACTCCTGCCACGTCTGCTCGGAGATGTTCTCGCTGATCCACTTGCCCACCGCACCCTTGAACGGCGGGCGGCTCATCTGCGTGCCGGGGCGGCCGGTTTTCCTGCACATGAACGCGCCGGCGGCCATGAGGGATTCGGCGGTCTTGTCCGCGTTCGCCAC
>CAYZFW010000526.1:0-2398 GCA_964477615.1 uncultured Phycisphaeraceae bacterium
CCGATCGTCGCGCCCCGCGGCACCTTTCGGATCGGCGGGGAAGACGGGGATGTCCTTGTCCCAGCCGTCGGGCAGTTGGCGCTTCTGCATGCGCTGGAGCGAATCGGCCAGCGCGGGGTGTTCCTTCTTGTACTGCTCGAAGAGCTGCATCCACTGCCCGCGGTGTTCGATGCCGCGTTTGCCGATGCCCGCGGCGAAGTGCTGGAGTACGCCGTCGGGCACAAGGAACTTTGCGTCCTCGGGCCATCCGTAGTTCTTCTTGGTGAGTTTGATCTCTTCATCGCCCAGCGGCTCGCCGTGGGCGGAGTGGGTGTCCTGCTTGTTGGGCGATCCCCAGGCGATGTGCGAATCGACGATGATGAGGGTGGGACGGTCGTGGGTGTTCTTGAAGGTCTGGAAGGCCTTGTTGAGGCGCTCGATGTCGTTGGCGTCGCCGACGCGGAGCACATTCCAGCCGTACGCGATGAAGCGTGTGGCGACGTCTTCGGAGAAGGCCCAGTCGGTGTGACCCTCGATGGTGATCTTGTTGTTGTCGTAGACCCAGCAGAGATTGGAAAGGCGAAGGTGCCCGGCCATCGACGCCGCTTCGTGGGAGGCGCCTTCCATGAGGCAGCCGTCGCCGGCGAGGGCGTAGACGTCGTAATTGAACATCTCGAAGCCGGGCTTGTTGAAGTTCGCGGCCATCCACTTGCCGGCCATGGCCATGCCGACGCTGGTGGCGACACCCTGCCCGAGCGGGCCGGTGGTGGTCTCGATGCCGCTGGTCCAGCGGTACTCGGGGTGCCCGGGGCAGCGGCTGTCCAACTGACGGAAGCGTTTGATGTCGTCGAGGGGGACCGAGAGCTTCCCGAGCGTCTCGTATTGCGGGTTCACGGCCTTCACCTGCGTGAGGTGCAGCATCGAATACAGCAGCATCGAGGCGTGGCCCATGCTGAGCACGAACCGATCACGGTTGGGCCAGATGGGGTCGGAGGGGTCGAACCTGAGGAAGTTCTGCCAGATGGCGTAGGCGACGGGGGCCATGGCCATCGGTGTGCCGGGGTGCCCGGAGTTCGCCGCCTGCACGGCGTCCATCGACAGCGTGCGGATGGTGTTGATCGCGACGGTCTGGATATCGCCCCGGGGGGTTGGGGTGGGTTGCATGGCTTGCTCCGTGTGGGCGGGCCCGAAGAGTCGGCAATGCGCTGGGGCCGCGGAGAGATGGTTCGGAAGGGACACGTGAGATGCCGGACGCGAGTCGGGTGGTGCGAAGACTACCACCACGCGGGGCGGGTTGCCGGGGCCTGTGGGGTGTGTGGGAGCGGCCCGGGCCGATCGCGCGTCGCCCGCCATCGGGTACCATCGCTCCCCCGCTGCCGCCGCGGAGGACGAAGACCGTCCGGCGCTGGCTCGGGTGAGGGAACACGGACCGATCCGCATGAGTGACGCGACGCACACCCAGATCACGGCTTTGCCGCTCTCGCTCGACCTGATGGCCGGGATGGAGCTGCCGGCGATCACGCTCAAGCCCGACAAGCTGCACACCGTGGGACGGTCTTCTACGTGCGAGGTGCAGCTCCCTGACAAAGCGGTGTCGCGCAACCACGCGCAGATTCGCTGCCGGGCCGGGCAGTGGCAGATCGTTGACCTGGGGAGCAAGCACGGGACGTTTCTGAACGGCGTCCAACTCGAGGCCAACGAGTATTCGCCGCTGCGTCACAACGACCTGCTCAGCATCGACCCCTGGACCTTCCGCGCTCGCCTGGGCGAAGGCCGCCCCGCGGCCCACGCCACCACCAACGACATGACCATGGTGACGCAGCGCGTTACCACGATGCAGGTGGCCGATCTGGCCTCGCTTGCACAGCAGCGTCTCGCGCTGCTCATCGACGCCGCGGCCACCACGCAGGAAGCCGCCGATGAGGAGCAGTTGGCCAACGTGGTGCTGAACGCGGCTCTTGCGGGAACGGGCTTTGCGCGGGCCGCGGTCATCCGCACCGACGCGATGGGCGAACGGGTGCAGGTGGTCGCGAGCCAACCGCCCGCGGTGAAAGGGTTCAACTTCAGCCGTTCGCTGATCCGAGGCGCCGCGGCGGGTGAGATCGTCACACTCTCCCAGGAAGGCGGCGGCGACGCCGAGGGATTGGCGCTGAGCATCGTCAGCCTGAACATCAACTCGGCGGTGTGCGCCCCCATCCACCTCGGCACCGCGGTGGACGCGTATCTCTATCTGGACGCCCGCGAGGGCGAGCGATCGGCGCACTCCCAGTCTGCGGCGTTCTGCAAGGCGCTTTCGCGGATGTACGGCACGGCGCTGGGCAACCTGAAACGGCGGGAAGTCGAGCGGATGCGGGGGCAACTGATGGCCGAGGTCGAGGCGGCGGGCGTGGCCCAGAGTTTCATCAGGCCCGCTTCGCGC
>CAYZFW010000527.1:0-2397 GCA_964477615.1 uncultured Phycisphaeraceae bacterium
TGACCGGAGCCTGGTTCACGCTCGACTCGCCCGCGACCACCACGCCGTCGAGCGCGAGCCGCTCGCCGGGCTTCACCTGCACAACCGCGCCGACGGGGACCGCGCCGGCGCTTACGACCGTCCACGAGCCGTCACCCTGCTTGACGCTCGCCTCGTCGGGGGCCATTGCCATAAGACCCTTGACGGCATTGCGGGCACGATCGAGCGCTTTGGCCTCGATCAACTCGGCCAGCGCGAAAAGGAACGTGACCAGCGCGATTTCCGGCCACGCCCCAATCACTGCTCCGCCGAGGATTGCGACGGTCATCAAGAAGTTGATGTTCAGCGTGAAAGTCCGCAGCGCTGTCCAACCCTTGCGGAGCGTCGGAAGGCCTCCGAGCAGAATGGAGACTACGGCCACGGCCACCACGGGTAACGAGGTCTCCTGCACTCCCGCGAAGTACATCCCTTCTGCCGACGCAGCCAGCACGCCGGAGAGGGCGAATAGTCCATGCCTCCGCCACCAAGGACGTGCTTCATTTGGGTTCGGGTTCGAACTCAAATCGCACGCACAGTCCTCGCAGGCGTTGCTGGCAGCGTCCTTCTGCGCGGGCTCAGGCACGGCGGCGGGGACCATGCCAATGTCGCTCAACGCAGCGACGATGAGCGCGTCATCGGCGTTGTTGTGGACCACGGTCAGCCGACGCCCAAGCAGATCGAATCGTAGGTCGGAAATGCCCTGAACTGTTCGAAGGCGTCGACGGATCAACCCCTCCTCGGTGGGGCAGTCCATCGCCGGGATGGTGAACACGCTTGTCGGCACTGGTTACTTCGGTCCTTCCGCACCGTGCGGCTGGGCATCGTACTTGACGCGGACAACCGAGCCTGCCGGCGGCAGCCCGGGAAAGCGAACGGAATAGGTGGCATGGCTATCAGCTGGCGAGCGGGGTCCTCGGGCGGTTCCCCGAGGGCCGTAGGGTGTCGTGGCCGAGGGCCTGCGGTAGTTGACCGACGCGTCGAAAACTACTGTGCCATCGGGGCCAACGACCTGGACGTCAACGTGACCACCTTTTGGAGCCTCCGCAGAGTCCAGACGGCCGTTGACGACAAGACCTCCGTCTTGCTCGTACACCTCGGGCGGATGTGCGAGTGAGGCGGTCAGCGTGGGCTGGAGAGAGAGATAGCCAGTCTTCACCAGATCGGTGCGATTTGACGCGCAACCGGCGAGCAGGAACAACACGGCAAGAACAGGGAACATTCGGCGCATTGGGATCTCCTTAAAAGGGAAATGCTCCGTTCGCGCGGCAGCGCGTGCGGAGCGTTGAGGTCAATTGCCCTTCGCGGGCGTGGCATGGTCGTGCCCGTCGCCTTCCTTGTGGCCGTGGCCGTCGTCGCCCTTGGCCTTGCACTCCTTGCACTCGCCGTGGGAGACCACGCGGAGAGCCGTGCCTTCGCGGACCCAGAGGTGAGCACCATCACCATCGGCGGTGACGAAGTACTGCGGCTCGGATTTGACGGGCTGGCTCGCTCCCTGGCCCATCATGACGGCGGCCAGCGCGGTGAGGCCGACGCCGGCGGCGAGGCCGACGAGCACGGACTTGGAACGGGGATTGGATTGGTTCATCGAAAGACTCCTTCTGAAAGAACGGAATAGACTCGACCGCTCGGCTTGTGCGGGCAACGCGCCCGCGGGGCGAGCGATCACGGCTTGGGATCGGGCGTGGTCTCCGCCTTTGGCGGAGCCGGGGGCGGAGAAGTGGTTTCCGGTGAAGGGGCGGGCTTGGCCGGCGCCGAGGCGGGCGGCGGCGCAGCGTCCGTGCTCGCGTGGCCCGTGCCCGAGGGGGTGTGGGACGCGTCGACCGCGCCGACACCCGCGAGCGCGGGCGTGGGTTCATCCTTCTCCCACACTTCGGGCCTGGGTCCGGGCAGGCCGTCTTTGCTCGTGCCGGTGAAGATGCGATAGAGGGCCGGGAGCACGATGAGCGTGAGGAGCGTGCTGGAGATCAGGCCGCCGATGACGACGGTGGCGAGGGGGCGCTGCACCTCCGAGCCGGTGCCGCGGGCCAGCGCCATGGGCACGAAGCCCAGCGAGGCCACCAGCGCGGTCATCAGGACGGGACGCAGGCGCGTGATCGACCCGTGGATGATCGCGTCCTCGACGCGTTCGCCCTTCTCCCGCAACTGGTTGATGAAGATGATCATGACCAAGCCGTTCAGGACCGCGACGCCCGAGAGGGCGATGAAGCCCACCGCCGCCGAGATCGAGAAGGGCATGCCTCGGACCCAGAGCGCGATGACACCGCCCGTGAGGCCCAGCGGCACCGCGGCGAAGACCAAGAGCGAGTACTTAAAACTCTTGAACGTGGCGAAGAGCAGCAGCAGGATCAGGATGAAGCAGATCGGCACGACGATCGTGAG
>CAYZFW010000528.1:0-2396 GCA_964477615.1 uncultured Phycisphaeraceae bacterium
CCCCCGAGTCCCAAGGCCAGCCAAATCGGTTGGCGGAGTTGCTCGCGCGAGTCCGGGCTGGCGACCGCGAAGCTGCGGCGCAGTTCATGGATGCGTTTGGTGGTCGCCTCCGTGCCCGCGTTCGGAGCCGCATGGGACCGCCGATGCGCCGGCTGTTTGACTCGCAGGACCTTCTCTCGACGGTCGCGCGCCGCTTTGATGAGTTGGTGTGTGGCGGTCATGTGCGTGCGGACAGCGAGTTTCAACTCCTGGCGCTGTTGATGAAGATCGCGTCGAACGCGGTGGTGGACAAGTCCCGCATCACGAAGCGACTCGAATCCGTCGAATCGGACGACCGCACCCTCGCCCGCTGCTTCGAACACGCGTTTGAACACTCGACCGCGAGTGATCCGGATGGACGCCTGGTGATCGAGCGTGCGTTCAGCGTGACCACCGACGCCGTAGACCGGACGATTCTCTCCATGTGGCTGAACGGCTTTGAGCATGGTGCGATCGCATCGGCGACGTGCCTTTCGACCGAGGCCGTGCGGTTTCGTTGGCACCGAATCCGCAACCGACTGCGCGAGAGTCTCGCGCCCTTTGACGAGCGGGCCGCATGAAGGTGCGTCACTTCAAACCCGATGTCGTCACGCCTCCCATTCGCGAGAACGGGAACGACGATGACGCCCTAGAGATTGCGATCCGGGCCGGCGCGGTGGGTGACGATGAGTTGGCTGATCTGATCTGTCAGGACGGGCGCGCGCGGCGTGCTCAGGGGCAACCGGTGTCTCTGGGTCGGTACCTGTCGATGGTGCCGGACCTGAGGGAGCGGACGGTGCCATTGGATGCCGCGATTTCGGCCGCGCTCCGTGGTTCGGTGCTGGACGGCGCGTCTCTGAAGGCGGCCGAGTCGCAGCTGATTGCCCAGCACCCCGAGATTGCGCAGCGGATCGCCGAATCGGCGATGCTTGAGGCTGCGTTCGGGACTTCGCTCTCGGTTGTCAAAGTCCTGCTGCCAGAGAGCCTTCAGATTCCCAGCGACTTTGGTCCGATGCTGCACGATGGCCGCCCGCGGTACACGCTGGTGAAACAACTTGGACGCGGGAGCTTCTGCTCCGTCTATCTCGCGGAAGACAGGCACCTGGCCGCGCCTGGCAGTCCTGCCCCGTTGGTGGCGATCAAGGTCGGGCATCGTCGCGTGGGTGACTCCGACGCCGTGCATCAACTCGCGACCGAGGCCGCGCGGGCCCGTGTCATCGACCACCCGAATGTGGCTCGTGTCTACGAGCGTGGGATCACTCCGGACGGCTTCGAGTACATCGTCTCGGAGTACGCCGAGGGGGGCTCACTCCGATCGATGGCAATGAACGGGTCTCAAATCGAGGACGGTCGGTGCCGCCGAGAGCGGATCGAACAGTTGGCGAGGTTCGCTGTGGGGATTGCAAAGGGACTGGAAGCGATCCATGGTGCCGGTTTCGTACACCGTGACCTCAAACCGGAGAACGTGCTGCTTGGCCGCGATGGCACGCCGAGAATCGTCGATTTCGGTCTCGCGGTTGCAGCGGGTTTCGAGCCCCACTCACGCTCCGAGACTGGCTCCGCCGTCGTGGGAACGCTGGCCTTCATGGCACCCGAGCGCCTCCGATCCGACCGCGGCTGCAACTCTGTCTCGGCCGACGTCTTCTCGCTTGGTGCGCTCATGTTCTATCTCCTTGTGGGCCGTCCGGTGCTCGGACAGTCGGTGGCCGAGCTGCAGTCCCGTGCATGGCAACCCCACGAGTCGACTCGACTCTCTCCCTATCGACAACTCCTTGATGCGGGCGTGTCGGCGACTCTCGCGGGCATCATCAGTCAATGCGTGGCCTTCGACGCTTCAGATCGCTATCTCTCCGCTCACGCCGTTGCCGACGATCTGGAGCGATGGCTGGCGGACCGACCCGTGTCATGGATGCAAGGGAGCTTTCTGCCCGAAGCGCGGCTGTGGATTCGGCGGAATCCGCTTGTCGCGTGCCTGCTGCTGATCATCCTCGTTCAACTCTTCGTGATTACGGCGTTGATCCAAAGTCGATCGAACACCGCGAGCCCCTCGGCAGAAGCACCCACAAGTCAGCGGCAGCAGCCGAGTCCTGATCGGCCCGCCAACGGAGCGGAGCCGGGACGTCCCAAGACCGAAGCTCAACCGGGAGGTGCTCCGTGATTGACAACGCGCAACGCCGTGAAGTCGGGCGACGTCACGAGCCCCGTAGCCTGGTTTTCCCGTTCGTCGCAGACTTGGCGAGCGGCTCAGGTCAGCACCGTTCCGCGAGGCCAGCCTCGGGGTCTCTGAGTCGGGCCCCAGCGACCGGCTCGAAACAGGTTCGTGCATTGATTGTGAACATTGGGTCGGGCACAGGCGGGGGGAAGGAGGTCGGGAGATG
>CAYZFW010000529.1:0-2396 GCA_964477615.1 uncultured Phycisphaeraceae bacterium
ACAACGGCCTGGCCCCAGGCCAGACCGGCACTTACGTCTTCCGCATCACCTCGGCCAGCGCGCCGAGCCTGACGGCCAGTTCCTTCCTGAGCGGACCGTATGACCAGGACTTCGTCGTCCGCTTCCGCGGGCTGTCTGACGGCTCGTCCAGCAAGATCCCCGCGACGCTGGTGCCCACCCCGGGTGCAGCCGCGGTGGCGCTGATGGGCGGTCTCGTCGCGGCGCGTCGCAAGCGCGGTTGAGTACGGCGCAGCCTTGAGAGAATCAATCAACGCAGGGCGTGCCTTCATCGGCACGCCCTGTTTCGTCTCACGCTCGTGCATCACCGCGGGTTGGGCGGCGCGAGGATCGAGAGGTACTTCTCCCACGGCCCGACATGCGGCTTCCACTGGTACGCCAGCGCCTTACTGATCTGCGCGATGTGGTTGAGGTCGTGGATCACCCACGCCGCGATGAGGTTGCCCAGCACCACCGTACCGAGGGCGGGGTGGCGGCCCTCGCGTTTCAAACACTCGTCGTCGAGGCTCATCGACACGATCGCCGCCAGCGACGCGCCACGCTCGCGCTCGAAGAGATCAAGCAGTTCGCTCAACGTGTGGCGTTCCACCAGCGACGCATGCCCGGCGCGATCAAACGGATCGAAGGGGCGCGACGTGCCGTGCTGAAGGATGACGCGGGCGCGGGGCACCCAGTCGGTCTGCTCGCCGAAGACGAGGTGCGCGACAATCTCCTTCGCACTCCAGGTGCCGGGGCCGTAGTTGGGGGTGGTCCAGTGCTCGGGGAGTCCCGAGAGCAGCGCGCGGACCACGGCGGGGGTGCGCCGCAGCAGCCGTTCCGCCTCTTCGATGGTGCAAGGAACCTGGTCCACGCTCACACTCCGAGTTTCTCTTCCAGGAACCCCTTCACCTTGTCCATCGCCATGCGCGTCTGCTGCCCGGTGTCGCGGTCGCGCATCGTCACGGTGTTGTCCTTCAGCGAGTCGCCGTCGATGGTGAAGCAGTACGGGCACCCCGCCTCATCCATGCGGGCATACCGCTTGCCGATCGACTGCTTCTCGTCCATCTCCACGGCACCCAGCCGCCAGAATCGGTTGTTCAGTTCCGTGTGCAGCCGCTCGGCCATCTCGGGCATGCCGTCCTTGTTCACCAAGGGGAACACCGCCGCCTTGATCGGGGCGACGCGGGGGTGGAACTTCATGAACTCCGGACTCGGCCGGCTCTCGTCGCGCGTGTAGCCCTCGCAGATCAGCGCCAGCGCCCCGCGATCCAGCCCCGCGGCGGGCTCGATGCAGTGGGGGATGTACCGCTCGCCTCGACGAGACCCGTTGGGCAGGATTTCGCCGCGCTCGGTGTCGTTGTACTCCATCTTCGCCCCCGAGTGCTTGGCGTGCTGGGTGAGATCGAAGTTGCCACGATGAGCAATCCCTTCGAGTTCGCCGAAGCCCGGCGCGGTGAAGGGGAAGCGGTACTCGACGTCCGACGTGCCCACCGAATAGTGCGACAGCTCGTCCTTGTCGTGCTCGCGGAGAATGAGGTTGTCGCCGGCGAGGCCGATGGCCTTCCACCATTCCATGCGGAAATCCCGCCAGAACTTGTACCAGTCGTGCGACTCATCGGGGTGGCAGAAGAACTCCAGTTCCGCCTGCTCAAACTCCCGCGAGCGGAACGTGAAGTTCCGCGGCGTCACCTCGTTGCGGAACGAGCGCCCGGTGTTTCCGATGCCAAAGGGGACGCGCACGCGCGTGGTGTCCCACACGTTCTTGGCCTGCACGAAGACGCCCTGCGCCGTCTCCGGGCGCAGATACGCACGGTTCGCCTCGTCGCGGATCGCGCCGGGGATCGTGTCGAACATCAGGTTGAACATCCGCGGCTCGGTCAGCGTGCCCGGCTTCTCGGCGTCGGGGCCGATCACGCGGTCCCACGGCTTTGGCAGACTCGAGAGCGCAACACTCTTCACCTCGCCGAACGTCTTCTCCGCCTTCTTCTTCTGCTTCGATTCGCTGGGTTGGTCACCGACGTACGCGAACACCGGCTTGTCGCCCTGCACACCCGAAGCGGGCACAAACACCGAGACGTGGTCGTAGCGGTACCGTCCCTTGGTCTCCTTGCAGTCGACCATCGGATCATTGAACCCCCCCCCGTGCCCGCACGCCTCCCACACCATCGGATGCTGGATGTTGCACGTCTACACAGGCCCGCCCGTCACCTCGCGCCCGTTCGGCCCATTGCGCCCCCAGCAGGGGCGCATGATCATGTCTTCCCACCACGCCTCGCGGAGGTTCTTCTTGAGCTGCGCGCCCAGCGGCCCGTAGTCCCAGAAGCCGTTGATCCCGCCGTAGATCTCCGAGGCATGATAGATGAACCCGCGGCGCTTGCACAGCGCCATGATGGCGTCCA
>CAYZFW010000530.1:0-2394 GCA_964477615.1 uncultured Phycisphaeraceae bacterium
ATGTACTTCGATGCCACCCCGCCCCGTACCCCGGCACCCGGCCACCCGCCCGGTAGCGACCAATGCTCGAGCGACGTACGATAGGGCAATGTCAGGGTTGCAGCGCACACTTCAAGTTCTGTGGTTGTTGCTCACCATCGCGCTTGTGGTGTGGCATTGCTTTGCACAGCAGCCGTTCCACAACGCGAAAGATGCCGCCACTCTGCTCGCTGTGCTAGCTTTGTTTGTCCGTGCCCTCCTGAGCGTCTGGCGCTGGGCCGATCTTGCGTGGCGGAAACTGTGGCTCTGGCTCTTGAATTCGTCGGTGAGCTGGACGTTGGAGGTTCGCGTTTCCGTTCCCGAAACGATCGATGACGAGGATATTGAGATGATGCTGAACGCGGTGCGCAACGCTCGCAAAAAAGACCGCGTTTCTCGCATTGCGGGCACCGACAGAATCGTGCTAGATACGGAAGCACGGTACTCGATGACTATCCGGCCAATGCAGTCTGGCATGAGATCATGCTGGCTTTTGCGATTCAATCCGGTGCATATTGGATATCGCGACGCGTCACGCATTCTTCAGCGGGTGTTCGTTCCCGTCATCGACAGCATCACCTCGAAAATCAGCAACGCTGGCGAGGTCCAGTATTCGATCGAGGCTCGATTCTCAAGCGTAAGCCCTTACGCTGCGGTGCTGCTCAACGAACTTCGGGCCAAGTCCGCCGACCACATCATTCTGTCGTTCAAGCAAGACGGCAGCACGCTACAGTTGACCAAGGACTCGATTGTCTCATCGAGCTCCTCGCAAGCCGACGCGATTCAGGCGATGTCAACCGTGTTTGGATTGTCTCTACGGGGAGCTCTGAGTGCCGGTCACGTTTAATCTCTTTCGTATTCGAAGCTTCCCGGCGCGACCTGCCGAGCCAGGCAATGTTGTGTTTCAACAAGGTGACAGAGAACTCCGGGGCACGCCCGCGAAGACCACAGTGACGTTCCGAAGGTCTGATCACGAGCACAACTTGGAGATGTACGTCTCCGAGCACGAAATGCTCAAGCGTGTTGAGGGTCGGCTTTACACGGGCGAAGAGTTCCACGAGTTCTACAAGAAGAATCAGGTTCTCGTTGTGGTGGATAGAACGAAGAGCTTGCTCGCATGCAAGTGCTCCGGTACCGTGGCCAAAGACCTGATCGATGATTTGAACGAACTCGCGCCGTCTCGTTTTCGTGCGGATTACCTGCACTTTGATCTTGAGGGGATTCGCACTCGCATCGATGAAGTGCGGGGCATTTGGCGTTCCGGACTGAACCAGCCGAACGTCGAGACTTTTGCGGTCTTTGGTCCGGACGTCGATCAAAGCAGCCTGTACGAGGCACTCTCTGAGATGGGGTATGCTGCATCTATGCTGATCGCGCAGCAGGTCAACGGCCACAACTTACCCGTGATTGTGTCCGCCCGGGGGTCGGTGACCTTCCCGCAACCCGCTTCAGAAGACGAACAGATTGATCGGTTGCTTGGGCTCTACGAGAGTCTCCTGAAGCATGGTCTTCTCGAAGTAGACTCGAAGAAAACATCCCAAGAGAAACGCGAGCGAGAGCGAGCGGATGCTCGCGCGGCTCGCAGTCGCCGATAGAGTCCCGTGTCGTGGCGGCGGGTGGCGTGGTTCGACAATCGGGTGCATGCTTCCCAAAGCGGAAGCACGCCACCCCAATCGCTTCGCCACTTTCAGCTCAAAGCCCTCACAGCAACGGATTCTTCGCCCCGTGCGTGTACTCGCCGCTGGGGGAGAGGTTTGGCATCGGCTCGGCGGGTGGCGTGGTTCGAGAATCGGGTGGCATGCTTCTGCTCTGAGAAGCATGCTTCCCGAAGCGGAAGCATGCCACCCGAACCGCTTCGCGCCGCTCAGTCCAAAGCCATCACAGCAGCGGGTTCTTCGCCCCATGCGTGTACTCGCCGCTGGGCGACAGGTTCGGCATCGGCTCGGCGTAGACGTCGGTGTACAACTCGCTGAGGTCCGGCACCGGGGCGGCCTCGGCGAAGTCCACGCTGGCTCGCACCGCGTCGCGGACCTTGGTCTGCATGGCCTGGTAGTCGGCTTCGCTGAGGGCCTTGCGTTCGTTGAGCAGGTAGTTGCTCAGGAGCATGACGGGGTCGCGGTCCTGGAAGGCCGCGACTTCTTCTTTGGTGCGGTACTTCTGCGGGTCGCTCATCGAGTGGCCCTGGTAGCGGTAGGTTTTGAGGTCGACGAAGCCGGGCTTCTGCTTTTCGCGGCACTCGTCGGCGTAGGGCTTGAACTGGTCGTAGAGGGACATGACGTCCATGCCTTCGATCTGGACACCGTCGATGCCGTAGCCGGCGGCTTTGAGGCAGAGGTTGTGGGCCATGGTGGTGCCGCGTTCGATGGCGGTGCCCAT
>CAYZFW010000531.1:0-2390 GCA_964477615.1 uncultured Phycisphaeraceae bacterium
AGCGAGATCTCGCTCGGCGTTGTTCAGTCTCCGAGACGAGCGGTCGGCGGCTTTGTCCCGAGACGACCGGCCCAGCGATGGAACGATCGCCGGCAGCGTTTGGCTTTCACAACGGATCAGCGTTGCGCTGGGGCGGCGGGCGTCGCTCGCTCGGGGTGGCTGGGCGTGCCCGCGGGGGCTGTCGTGGACCCCGCCGTGGTGCCCGCGGGGCCGCGGCTCACCGGGTCACCCGGCACGAATCCGCACGCGTAGTTGGCGTTCTGCTCCGTGGTGGTCACAAATGAGGCAGGCAGGAGCACGTTCCCGGCGTGGTTGCCCGCCGGGATGTCGTAATCGAGATAGGTCAGGCCGCCCGTGGTGCGGGCCGAGGCGCAGACGCGGTTGCGGATGATGAGGTTCCGTGTGCCGACGACCTTGATGCCCTCAAGCCCGCTGCCCTCGACGCGGTTCATCTCGATTTGGTTGTTGTCGCCCTCGATGAGGATGCCGATGTCGAGCTGGCAGCGCTGGACGTTGTTCCCGCTCACCATCGTGGAGAGGCCGAACACACTGATTCCGACGCCGCCGCAGAACTCCACGTTGTTGTCGCGGACGGAGCACTTGTCGGCGGCGATGATGCCTCGGAGTGCTTGCCCGTTGACGGTGCAGCGTTCGACCGTGGAGCCGTGGGAGACGCCGATGCCGAAGCCTGTCCCGCCGCCCACGTGGCAGTCGGTGACACGGCCGGCCTGCCCGATATCGATGCCGTCGTTGCCGAATGAGACGGTGCAGTTCGTCAGGGTGCTGCGTTCAAATCCCCGGAAGCCGGTGAAGCAGTAGATGGCGGTGCAGCCCTGAGCGCCCGCGCCGTAGTTGAGATAGAAGCCCTCGCCCGAGGACACGGCGCTGCAGTCGGAGATGGTTCCACCACCCCCGAGGTCGAACCCGCGCCCGCAGAACGTGGCCGACGACTTGGTGATGCTGCCGCCGTCGCGCAGGTAGAACCCCAGGCCGCACACGGTGGCGGTGCAGTTCGACACGCTCGCGGAGTTTCCCGCGTCCAGGCCATAGATGTCGCAGAAGGTAAAGCGAACGCCGTCCACCACCATCCCCGTGAAGCCCGCGCCGGCGATTCCCGTGCCCCAGTCGGTGATATGCCCGTTGTGAACACGCATCCCGTCGCAGAAGAACTTGGCCTCGGTGCGGATCGCGACCGAATCGGTTGTGTTCCGGCCGTCGAGGGTGAACCCGTTGAGATCGATCGTCACGCCGTCGGCCGCCACTTCGATGCACGTCGTCTTCCCCACCGCCAGCGCGATGTTCCCGGTCAGGTAGTACGACCCCGGCTGGGTGATCTTGTGCATCGACACCGCCGTGCCCGCCAGCGTGTCGATGGGCGTCCGCGGCTCGACCTGCTGCAGCGTCTTGTTGGTTGGTGCGACAGGTCCCGGCGGCGGCGTCAGCGGGCCGGCGTGCGTGGCGGTCGTCAGGGCGATGGCGACGCCGAGAATCACGGCGGCGCGGGTGTGCTTGATTGCGGTCATGGCTCGTCTCTCCGGGGAATTCGGGCGGTGCGCTCGAACTCGCTCCAGACTAACACGACGCCGCTTTGAAACAAGCCCCTTCTCGCAACACGAACCCCCGGCCTGTTCGGGGCTCCCGGGTTATTCGACCGTGACCCCAAACTCGGTCCACGTGCGCAGGGTCTCGCCGGGCTTCAGGATCGCGGTGCCGCTCGCCGCTCCCCACCGGGGCCAGTTCAGCGCCCCGTTCACCTGCGACTGCGGCTCCACGGCAATGAACGAGAGCGGCTGTCCTGTTCTGTTGTCGGCGTGCGGGCAGTACAGCACAAGATGCCCCATGTTCGATGAGGCCGTGATCCGCAGCGTCACGCCGCTGGAGGGGTATCGGATCGTCGCGCCCGCCGCAGCGTCGAAGCCGGCGAAAACAGTATCGACATGCTCGCGCGGCGCGGGGCGGCGCGATGAGAGTTGTTCCGTGAGCGACTCGCGCTGCGCCGGTCCGGTGGGGACGCCGTTCTCGAGCGGGTAGCGGCCCGACACGGGGCAGTGCAAGTGAACATCGTCGCGATCATCCCAGAGGCGGCGCATGAAGTACGGGTGGTGGCCGCAGCCGACGGGCATCGGCGAGGCGTCCCGATTCTCGATATCGAACTCGATGCGCAGCGCCGTCGCCGTCAGTTGGTATGCCGCCCGGCAAGCGAACCGCCACGGCCAGTTCACGTTCTGGTGTTCGGTGCTGGTAAAGGTGAGCGTGAGCGCTTCGTCGGCTTGGGATTCAACGCGCCAGGGCCGAGCCCGTACGTCGCCGTGCTGGGCGGGCGCGCCGGCGCTGGGGCTGTTGGGCTTGAGCTTGTGCGTACGGCCCTCGAAATCGAACGTCGCATCGGC
>CAYZFW010000532.1:0-2382 GCA_964477615.1 uncultured Phycisphaeraceae bacterium
GGCTGAAGGTCGGGCAGTCGGTCTTCAAGGGCAACTGCACGGCGTGCCACGGGCCCGAGGGCGGCGGCATCAACGGGCCGAATCTCACCGACGACGCCTACAAGAACGCCAAGACGCTGACGGACCTCTACGTGGTCATCACCGACGGCGTGGTGGCCAAGGGCATGCCGGCGTGGCGGAACCGCTTGCAGCAGAACCAGCGCGTGGTCGTTGCGGCATACGTGGCCACCCTGCGCGGGAAGGCCGTGGCGGGTGGGAAGAACGCCGAGGGTGATGTGATCGCGCCGTGGCCGACGGTCGCGGCGGGCGCTGCGACACCTGAGAAAGGGAAGTGAGGACCGATGAGCCGCGCCGAGAACACCAACCAGGACGTTGGCGGACCCAGCGCGGTGATTCCGCGGGCTTCGCCGGCGGTTCGTGCGACCGCCGGCGACCCGGCGACGAGCGTGGGCTCCGAACGGGTGCTGTCGACGCTGAACGCCGACGGCTCGCGCCGGTGGCTGAGGCCGAAGCTCTCGCCGGGGCGGTTTCTCTCGGCACGGAGGGTGGTCGCGTACGCGCTGATCGTGCTGTACGCGGTGCTGCCGTTCATCAACATCAACGGGCACCCGGCGCTGCAGCTGGACATCGCGAACCGGAAGTTCCATATCTTGGGGGCGACGTTCCTCTCGACCGACACGGTGCTGATGGCGGTGCTGGCGGTGTGCATCGGGCTGGCGATCTTCCTGATGACGGCGCTCTTGGGGCGGGTGTGGTGCGGGTGGGCGTGCCCGCAGACGGTGTACATGGAGTTTGTGTACCGCCCGATCGAGCGGCTGCTGTCGGACAAGAAGGGCGAGTGCCGCGGGTGGCGGCGCTTCGCGAAGTACGGCGTGTATGCGCTGATCTCCGGGCACCTGTCGAATGTGTTTCTTTCGTACTTCGTTGGCGTGGAGAACGTGTACCACTGGACGTTGGGCTCGCCCACCGAGCACCCGGCGGCGTTTGCGCTGGTGGTCGTCGTGGCAGGGCTGATGATGTTTGACTTCTGCTTCTTCCGTGAGCAGACGTGCATCGTGGCGTGCCCTTACGGGCGGCTGCAATCGGCGCTCCTGGACCGCAACTCGCTGATCGTGACGTACGACCGCAAACGGGGCGAGCCGCGCCGGCCGCTCAAATCGAATCCCGGCGATCTCTCGCTCAAGCAGCTGCCGCTGGGCGACTGCATCAACTGCACCAAGTGCGTGACGACGTGCCCCACGGGGATCGACATCCGCGAGGGGCTTCAGATGGAGTGCATCGGGTGCGCCCAGTGCATCGACGCGTGCGACGCGGTGATGGACAAGATCGGCAAGCCGCGCGGGCTGATCCGGTACAGCTCGCAGGCGATCGTGGAAGGGAAGGCGCAGAAGCTGTGGCGGGCCCGGACGCTGATCTACCCGGTGCTGCTGAGCCTCGGGGTGGGGCTGTTCATCGTGCTGCTGGTGGGTCGCGGGTCGTTTGATGTGGACCTTCTGCCGCGGCAGGGCACGCCGTTCTACGAGATCGAGGGTGGCGAGATCGGGAACCAGGTGCGGCTGTCATTGGCGAATCGGACGGACGCGAAGGCGTCGTACACGATCTCTTTGGAGGGACCGGAAGGATCGGGCGAGCGGGCGCGGTTCGTCGGGGAATCCGGCGTGGTGGAACTCATGCCGCAGGAGACACGGATCATCTCGCTGGTGGCGGCGGTGCCGGCGTCGGCGATGGGTTCGCGCGGGGCGTGCGACGTGCTTGTTGTGGTGAAGAGCGAGGGCGGGGACGCGTCGAAGGCGGAGTCGCGCACGATCAAGCTGCACATGCTCGGCCCGGCGTCTCGGGGCGGGGGCCAGCCGAAGGAAGGGGGTACGCCGTGAGTTCGAAGGTGATGGAGACGATGTGGGTGGCGCGGATGCCGCTGCTGGTGGGCGTGATCGCCCTTGCGTGCCTGACGAGCGTTGGGACGCTCATCGCCCGGGCGGGCTCGACGGCGTCGATCGGCATCGAGCCGGACTACTACCGCAAGGGGCTGGAGTGGGACCGGCGGCGCGGCGAGCAGGCCCGCAGCGCGGCGCTGGGGTGGAACGCGAACGTGCGTGTGGACCTTGCCGCGTCCCGCATTGAAGTGGAACTGACGGACCGTCAAGGGGCGGCGGTCGAGGGAGCGGAGATCAGCGGCGAGGTGTTTGCCCACGCGGCCTCTTCGCGGCGTGCCGCGGTTGTCACCGAGCCGGTGCAAGGGAGGCCGGGAACTTACGCGGCGGCGATCAAGGCGACGAGCCGGGGCGCGCACGGGAAGTGGCGTGTGTCGCTGACCGCGGCGCGGGGTGACGAGCGGTTCATCATCGAGCGTGACGTGGAGGTGGCGGCGCGATGATCCCACTG
>CAYZFW010000533.1:0-2375 GCA_964477615.1 uncultured Phycisphaeraceae bacterium
CCACGCTGGGCGGCACGGCCTCCACGGCTTCGCCCGCGATGAAGCGCCGCACGTCCGCCATGAGTCTGCTGGGCGACTCGTACCGCCGCGATCGGTCCTTGTCGAGCGCCTTCATCACGACCCAGTCGAGCTCGCGCTTCACCAGAAGCGCCAGCGCCTCGGGGCGCGTCCGCCGGTTGGTCGCCACCCCCGTCAGCGTCGGGGCCGACCCGCTGAGTTTCGTGCTGGGGCGCGGCGGCTCAACCTCCCGGATGATCCGCTGGATCTCCCCGTACGCCGCGGAGCGCAGTTTCGTGGACTCGAACGGCGTCGCCCCCGTCAGCAGCTCGTACAGCACCACCCCCAGCGAGTACACGTCGGTCCGCGTGTCGATGTCGCGGCTTCCCTCGGCCTGCTCCGGGCTCATGTACTCCGGCGTGCCCACCAGTTGCCGCATCTCCGTGAACACCGCCTTGTCCGTCAGCGGGCGGTCCACCGCCTTCGCGATGCCGAAGTCGATCACCTTCGGCACCGGCCGCCCGTCCACGAACGACACAAGAATGTTGCTCGGCTTGATGTCGCGGTGGATCACGCCTTTGGTGTGCGCGTGCTGCACCGCCTCGCACACGCACGCGAACAGTTCCAGCCGCTCGGGGATCGGCAGCTTGTTGCGATCACAGAAGGCCGTGATCGGCTCGCCCTTGACGAGTTCCATCACGAAGTAGGGCCGCCCCGTTTCCGTCGCCCCGGCGTCGAGCACCCGCGCGATGTTCGGATGGTCCATCAGCGCCAGCGCCTGCCGCTCCGCCTCGAACCGCGCCACGATCGGCCCCGTGTCCATCCCCAGTTTCAGCACCTTCAGCGCCACCACACGACGCACCGGTTCGGTCTGCTCGGCCATGAAGACCACGCCGAAGCCGCCCTCCCCCAGCCGTTCGAGCAGCCGGTACCGCCCGATGGTGGACCCTTCCATGCGGTCGGCCGTCGTGAAGTTCGACCCCGAGAGCGCCGCGTGCGCCGGGCGCAGGTTCTCCGCCAAGCGCTCCACCGACAGTGGCAGGTTCTCCCCGCGCAGCAGGCTCATGACGTCGCCCTTCAGCGCCGCATCGCCGTGGCACAGGCGTTCCAGCGCCTCCTCCCGCTCGGCCAGCCCCAGGCCCGACACCTGCAAGAACACCTCCTTCACGCGGCGCAAACGCGACGCACCATCCGACAGCGCCGCCGTGGGGGTTGTGTCCATGTCATGCGCCATCGGCACCTCCGCTCTGTCGGCGTCGATCATCGCGTGTGTCGTGCATCCGTGCCGCCAGCCACGCCCGGGCAAACTGCCAGTCCGCAGCCACCGCCGCGCGCGAAACCTCCTGCACCAGCGCGATCGCACTCTGTTCCATCCCACCGAACAGCCGCATCTCCGCGCCCGCCGCGGCCCGCGGGTCGGCCTTCGCCAGTTCCGACAGCAGTTCGTCGAGTTCCAGCACCCGCAGTCCCGCGACGTTCAAGCCCGCGCCGCACCCCTCGCCCACACCCGCGTCATCGGCGAGCAGTTCAACGTCGATCTCCGCCCGCTTGAGCTCCCCGCCCCGCTTGTCCGCCGACTTCCGCCGCAGGCGGTCAACGAGCACATGCCGCATCGCAGTCGCCGCCGTGGCCATGAAGTGATCCCGGCTGGCCCACACCTTCTCGCGCCCCGCCAGCTTGATGTACGCCTCGTGCACCAGCGCCGTCGGCTGGATGGTGTGCCCCGGGCGCCGACTCAGCTGATCCGACGCCAGCGCCCGCAGCTCCTTGTAAACCATCGGCAGCAGCGTGTCGGCGGAATGGGGGACGCCGCCCACGGAATCTCCGCACCCACAGCCCGGCGTTTCCCCGCCGGGCGACGTGGGATCGGGGTCAGAATGATCATCGCAGCGTGTCACGTCGGTTCCATCACCCCCAAAACGGGTCAGGATACGTTGCCCCGCCTCGTCCAACACATGTCGCCGGGGCCCACCGCCATCCACGCACTTGGACCGCGGCGCGCCAGCCGTTTGGCCCCGTTCGGGTGATTTTTTCTGGTCAGCGCCCAAATCCTGCCAATACCCCCATATGGGTATAGACATTCCCGGGCCTTCACATTAGCCTGATCTTCATGTCCTAGCCCCCGCGCGGCTCGGCGGGCTCCCCGCGCTCACCTGTCCCGAGCGTCGGACTCATTCACGCCGCCTTATTCATCGGAGGTTGACCATGGTCAACACGCTCCCGCGCAGCCGCACGAAGGGCTTCACCCTCGTCGAACTGCTGGTGGTCGTGAGCATCATCGCGCTGCTCATCTCCATCCTTCTCCCGACGGTCGGCGAAGTCCGCCGCCAGGCCCGCATCTCGCTGTGCACCGCCAACATGAAGCAGCACGGCCAGGG
>CAYZFW010000534.1:0-2370 GCA_964477615.1 uncultured Phycisphaeraceae bacterium
GCGCCATCGCCATCATCATGCTGGAGTGGCTCGTCTACAACCGCAAGACATACGTGTGAGCGAGATCAAATAGCAAAGAGCAAATGGCAAAGAGCAAATCCGGACTCTGTGCCTCCGTGCCTTCGTCCCTTCGTCCCTTCGTCCCTCAATGCCTTCCCTTCAATGCCCCCCCTCGCGCATCGTCTTGAGGCCTTCGGGGAACGGGTAACTCGGGAACACGCCAACCTGGCCGAGGTTCCACATCTGCGGCGCGGGAAACACGTCTCCCCGGTAGCCCGCCTCGTACATCGTCCGCAGCACCGTCTCAAATGAAGGCGGGCGCTTCGCCGCCACGTCCTCGTACAGGCGGTTTGAGCGCGCCCCGAGGAAACTCACGCTCGCCACCGGCAGCCGCTCTTTCCGCCCGCTGAGCATCCGCCCGATCGTCTTGAACCCGCGCGACATGTCCTCCAGCGTGAACCAGTCGCGCCCCTTTGGACGCAGGATCGCCAGGATGAGGATGCTGTCGAGGTCGAACTTCAGCACGTACGGCTCCTTGTCCTCCGCGGCGTGGATCTGCACGCTCTCGGAGAACATCTTGGCGTAACTGGTGACACCCCGCGCCGTCCACTGCGACGACTCGACGAGGTCCACCAGCTGCGCAATCACGCCGTGCGAGTTGTCCTCGGTGTTCACGCCGCAGATCACCGCGCGGTACCTCCCCGCGAGCAGGTCGGGCAGCATCTGCTGCCCCCACTGGATACGGATGCGCCCGGCCTTGTCGATGGTCGTCGGGGCTTCGGGCAGCAGCGTGACGCGGTCGGCGAACGCCGAGGCGACCATCAGCCGGTCGCCGTCGCCGTCGTACAGACGCGGGGACGAAGTCGTTGGAGCCGAAGTGACGTGCGCCATGGGGACCTCGCAGGGAAGAGCGGTATCGGGATCGACCGGGACGGACGCCTTCAGCATACCCCGCCACCACCGACCCCGGCGAAGCGTCACACCCCCAGCGAGCTTTCCAGCCCCAAGCTCGCGTAGATCTCCCGCGTCGCCGGGCTCTTGTTCAGCGTGTACAGGTGGATCCCCCGCACCTTCGCATCGAGCAGCCCGCGGCACTGCTCCGTCGCCCAGTGCACCCCCACGCGCCGGATCGCCTCGGCGTTCCCGTTGCAGCGGTTGATCGCGCGCAGCAGCGCCGCCGGGAACCGCGCCCCCGCCGCCAGGTCCGCCATCGCCTTCATCCCCGCCGCGCTCGTCACGGGCATCACCCCCGCGACCACCGGCACCTTGATCCCCGCCAGCTCGCACCGCTCGCGGAAATCAAAGAAATCCCGGTTGTCGAAGAAGAGCTGCGTCACGATGCAGTCCGCTCCCTCGTCCACTTTCGCCTTCAGGAAGTCCATCTCCTTCAAGCGGTTTGGGCACCCAGGGTGCCCCTCGGGAAAACCGGCGACACTGACGCCGAACCCGCGCGAGTCCTTGATCGCCTGCCCCGCGAAGGTGCTGTTGAACTTCTTCACGTACCGGACCAACTGAGCCGCGTACCGGAACGCATCGCGTGAGCGGTCGTAGTCCACGGCGTTCTTCGGCGGGTCGCCCGCCAGCGCCAGGATGTTGCTCACCCCCGCGTTGGCGTAGCGCTCGAGGATGTCGTGGATCTCCGCCTCGGTGTGGCTGATGCACGTGAGGTGCGGCATCACCTCGATGGCCGTCTTGTGCTTGATGCGTTCCACGAGGTCGTGCGTGCGCTCGCGCGTTCCGCCGCCTGCCCCGTACGTCACGCTCACCCACGCCGGCTGCAGCGGCTGGAGCTCGCTGATGGCAGCAAACAGGTCCTCCGCCGCCGCGTCGGTCTTGGGCGGGAAGAACTCGAATGAAAACGTGGTGGGACGGGCGTTGAGGAGATCGGTGATGTGCATTGGGGGGAGCGGAAGGGCAGTGGGCAGTGGGCAGTCGTGCTTGGTGTATCGGCGCGCCCGAGGAAGTCCAAGGGGTCCACATGACGCCTGAGCATCGGGGTCCGCCGCGATGCTCAGGGTGCCCATCACTATATCCGTTCATCCGCATAAACGGATATTGAAGATTCCGAGAAAGTTCCCCTTGCATCCCCCACCTCCGAATTGGACTGTTCTCGGACACGCACGGTGAGCCGCGTAGCCGGCTCACCCGAGGCCCGACGCCCCTTCGGCCCATCCCAGAGGACCCCTCGCTCCCCCCTCGGTACCCCTGCCCAGGGGGATGGATCGAGAGAACTGGAACCGAAGCCAGGCAGCCCACCGGACGTCGCCCACGGCGTGTGATTGCCCCGCATCGCATGGCCCCCTCGCGGCGCACCCGCGCCGGATCGGGGCCGGGAGAAAGCCTGCCATGTTCCAGAATCTCTGTCGTGCC
>CAYZFW010000535.1:0-2357 GCA_964477615.1 uncultured Phycisphaeraceae bacterium
TGCGCGAAGGGATGAGCCGCATCGACGCCGCCCTCGTCGGGGCACGCGAGCTCTTCGCCCCCGTGGTGGCGATGACGATCACGCTCGCCGCGGTCTACACGCCGATCGGGTTCCAGGGCGGCCTGACAGGCAGCCTGTTCCGCGAGTTCGCCTTCACCCTCGCCGCCGCCGTCGTGCTGTCGGGCGTCGTCGCCGTCACCCTCAGCCCGATCATGAGCGCCTGGCTGGTGCCGCAGGGCGGCAAAGACGGCCGCTTCACCCGCTTCATCAACGCCCGCTTCGACGCCCTCAAGAACCTCTACGGCCGGGCCCTGTCGGTCACGCTCCAACTCCGCTGGACCTTCGCCCTCGCCGCGGTCCTCATCGCCGCCATGGCGTGGCCGCTGTACACCATGTCGCGCACCGAGCTCGCGCCCACCGAAGACGAGGGCATCGTCTTCACCGTGGTCCAGTCGCCCCCCGACGCCACGCTCGACTACACCCTCCGCGGCTTCTCCGAGGTCGCCGACGCGTTCCTCTCCGTCCCCGAAACCCGCTTCTTCTTCCAGGTCGCGCAGGTCACCGGCGGCTTCGGCGGCATCCAGACGCAGAACTGGGAAGACCGCAAACGCACCACCGCCGAGATCCAGCCCGAGGTCTACGGCAAACTCTCGCAGATCGCATCCATCCGCGCCTTCCCCGCCCTCCCCCCGCCGCTCCCCGGCGCAGGGCAGTTCGATGTCGAGTTCATCGTCACCAGCACCGAAGAGGCTGGCGACATGGCCCAGTACGCCGGGCAGCTCGTCGGCGCGGCGTTCGGCAGCGGCAAGTTCCTCTACGCCGAGACCGACCTCAAACTCGACCTCCCGCAGACCCGCATCGTCATCGATAAGGAGAAGGTCGCCGACATGGGCCTCGACCTCGCCGACGTCGGGCGCGACCTCGCGGTCATGCTCTCGGGCGGCTATGTCAACCGCTTCAACTACGAGGGCCGCTCGTACAAGGTCATCCCGCAGATCGAGAACGACGGCCGCCGCACCGCCGATCAACTCCTCCAACTCAAGGTCCGCACCAAGGACGGCGGATCCGTCTCCGTCTCCTCCTTCGTGACCCTGAAGACCGAGACCGTCCCCCGCACCCTCACCCGCTTCCAGCAGCGCAACAGTTTCAAGGTCTTCGGCGGCGTCGCGCCCGGCGCGACCAAAGAAGAGGCGCTCCGCGCTCTCGAAGACGCCGCACGCGGCATCCTCCCCCCCGGCTACTCCTTTGACTACGCCGGGGAAAGCCGCCAGATCCGCACCGAGGGTTCCAGCCTCGCCGTCACCCTCGGGTTTGCGCTGGGCCTGATCTACCTCGTTCTCGCCGCCCAGTTCAGCAGTTTCCGCGACCCGCTCATTGTCCTCCTCGGCAGCGTACCCCTTGCCCTTTCGGGCGCGCTCATCTTCACCTACCTCGGCTTCACCACCATCAACATCTACTCCCAGGTCGGCCTCATCACGCTCGTCGGCCTCGTGGCCAAGAACGGCATCCTCATCGTCGAGTTCGCCAACCACCTGCAGGAGCAGGGGATGAGCAAAGCCATGGCCGCACGCGAGGCCGCCATGACACGCCTCAGGCCCATCCTCATGACCTCCGCCGCAACGGTGTTCGGCCACTTCCCCCTCGTTCTCGTCACCGGCGCCGGCGCCGAGGCCCGCAACTCCATCGGCATCGTGCTCGTCACCGGCATGACGATCTCCACCCTCTTCACCCTTTTCGTGGTCCCGTCGATCTACGTCCTGCTCGCCGCGACGCACGAGAAGCACGTCCCCACCACGGACCCCGTGCTCCCAAGCCCCACCGCGCACACCCCCGTCGCCGCATGAGCCCCGTGCCACTGACTTCCCGTCCACGGCCCCCTGCCACCAACTCCGCGCCCACGCAAAGTCAGTGCCCGAGCTCGGGCACCACGACGCGCAGTCACTGACCAAGACAATGCCACCCGCGCAGCGCAAAAGCGAACACCGCTCCGCGATGTTCGCCGCGCGATCCCTCTCTCAACGCTCCCCTCACCGCCGCCGGCGCCGGCCCAAGACCGACGCCGCACAGCAGCCCACAATCGCCGCCCCCGAAGGGCCGGGAACATAAGACACATTGTCGATGGTGAACTGCCCGCTCTGCACCGACCCCGCGGCGTAGTCGCCGTCGAACGCCGCAAGGCTGTTGTACCGCCCCAGACTCGGCACCCAGTTGGGGATGTTGACGCTCCTTGACACGTCCACCCCGCCCGACGAGTTCCGCACTGTGATCTGGTACGCGCCCGTCAGAGCGTTGGCCCCGATCTCAACGTGGTACCACGCCCCGGCGACCACCGGCGTCTCCGACAGCCGAACCTCGAT
>CAYZFW010000536.1:0-2357 GCA_964477615.1 uncultured Phycisphaeraceae bacterium
CGCCATCTCGCTCCACGCCGAGGCGTCGAGCGTCTCCTTCCGCTTGAACAGCAGCACGACGAGGGCCAGCGCCAGCGCCGCCTCCGCCGCCGCGATCGTCAGCACGAAGATCACGAACACGTCCCCGGTGAAATTCAGGTGATACCGCCCGAAGGCGATGAACGCCAGCCCCGCGGCCTGGAACATGAGTTCCGTGCACAGGAACATGATGATGAGATTGCGCCGCGTCAGGAACCCGATGACGCCCATCGCGAACATCGCGGCGCTCACGAACAAATAGTGGAACAGCGTCGGGGCGCCCAGCGCCGCGGTGGATTCCGCCAGCATCGGCATCGCGCTCAGACCGCTCACGAGACCGCCCCCCCCGTCGCCTGCTCTTCGACGCGCATGGGCCGCATGCTCGCGCCCAGCCTGCCTCGCGCGGCCTGGTCGGCCTTGCGGCCTTCTTCGATCTGCACCTGCTTGCGCGCCAGCACCACGGCGCCGAGCATCGCCATCAGCAGGATGACGCCGGCGAGCTCGAGGCCCAGCGGGTGCCCGCCGACCAGTTCGAACCCGACGCGCTCGATGTTCTGCACGTTCACGCCGGCGGGGATGGGCAGTTCCATCCGGTCCCCCGGGCCCAGCGCCCGCACGAACTGGCGCTTCTCGTTGCCGCCCCAGCCGCTCGCGAACTCCACCAGCGCCCGGCCGTCGGCGTCCACCCGGCGGACCACGGCGTCGTCGGGGATGCCCTCTTCACGCACCAGCGCCTCGCGGACCGCCTCCCACTTGCGGGGCATGCGCGACAGCAGCGCCGCGTTGTCCCGGGCGACCATCTCGGGCCCGGCGGCGGGCGTGCCGGCGACGCCCCGGGCGAGCAGGCCGACCAGCGCCGCGAGCAGCAGGAAGCCCGCGACTGTCGAGACGAGGGGCTCGCGGGCGTGCTTGTCGTAGTCGGAGAGGGTGTCGAGTTCCTCGGCGCTGGGCGCCTCGGTGGCCAGCATGATGACGAACAGGTACGTGATCAGGATCGCCCCGGCGTAGATGATCAGCAGGGCGAAGGCCATGAATTCCGCCTGCAAAAGCAGGTACAGAACGCTGGAAGCGAGGATGGTGAAGATGAAGTAGAGGGCGGCATAGACGGGGCGCGGATGGGTGATGACCCGCAGGCCCGAGAGGATGGCGATGAGGGCGAAGAGGTAGAAGAAGGGGGGCTGGGGGGTATCGGTGCGGGCGAGGAAGAGGAACAGCCCGCCGAACGCCGCCGCGGCGATGATCCCGCCGATGAGCTGGGGGCTGACCCGGGGCCTGGGCAGTGACAGGGCGACGCCGATCGCGCCGAGGGCGAGAAAGGCGTAGAGGGCGATGGGGGAGAGAATCCAGGCGTCCATGAAGGGAACGAATCCAGAAAAGCGGCCCCGTCCACGGCTGGAAAAGGGGGTCGGGAGGTCAGATGGAGGGGCGGAGAATACGGGGTCGGGGAGTGGTCGGCAACCTCCGGGCGTTGTGCGCCGGTGTGGACAACACAACCACCTGTGGGGGGTCGGGTGTCCGCACGACAGGCGTCCCGCCTGTCTCCCCGCATGTTGAGGGTGACAGGCGGGACGCCTGTCGTACGGGGGCTGTGTTGGCTGCTCGGATCGTCAATCGCGGGTATGGTCGGGCGCGTGGAGACGCCAATCGCCAGAGCGACGGGGTGGTACGCCCACGCCCCCAATGCGCTCACGCTGATGCGACTGGTGCTGGCGGCGGGGTTCTTCGTGAGTCTGGCGTTGTACCGGTTCCCCACGTCAAGGCCGTGGCTGCTGCTGGTGGCGGTGATGCTCTTCGGTGCCGCGGCGATCACCGATGCGCTCGACGGGTACCTGGCGCGGCGGTGGAATGCGGAGACGGCGTTCGGGCGGATCATGGACCCGTTTGCCGACAAGGTGCTGGTGATCGGCGCGTTCATTTTTCTCGCCGGGCCGAACTTTGTCCCGCCGTACCAGACGCTCCCGATGCCGTGGACGAACCTGTCGATGTCGCCGGTGTCGGGCGTGGACCCGTGGATGGTGGTGGTGATTTTGGCGCGGGAACTGCTGGTGACTTCGATGAGGGGTGTGCTGGAGGCTCAGGGCGTGAAGTTCCCGGCGGGGATCAGCGGGAAACTGAAGATGATCCTGCAGTCGATCGCGGTGCCGTTTGTGCTGGTGGTGCTGTGGCTGGGGACGTCGCAGCGTTCGTGGGCGGGGATGGGGGACGGGACGATGCCGCTGCCGACGTGGTGCCGGACGTCGATTGATGTGGTGGTGCGCGGGACGGTGCTGATGACCGTGGTGAGCGCGGTGCCGTACATCGTGCGGGGGTGGCGGGAGGCGAGGAGGTTGGTTCTTTCG
>CAYZFW010000537.1:0-832 GCA_964477615.1 uncultured Phycisphaeraceae bacterium
GGGGACGAAGAGGTTGCGGCGCGGCGGGGAGCGGCCGAATGATCGGCCAACGCTTCGAGTCCATGGTGCATCGCAGCCCGGTGCGGGACACGCTTGCTCCGAACGGCCGGGGCGGCGTCCCTTTGGTCCATTGGTGCGATTGACGACAGCGATTGGAACCGAGCGCGTGCTTGCTGTCAAGGAACTGCGAGAATCCGCGGCCTTTCGGGCGAGATCCGTCGCATGGTCACACGCCGATAACTGCGGGATTCCTCCGCGAAATCTCCGGACTTTGGGGTTGACAGCAATACCCCCCCGGTATCATGACATCAGCACGCATCATCGATTCGGATCCGTGCGTGCGCGCTTAGGAGTACCCCATGACACGCCGCCAGAATGTCGTTCTCGCTTCCGTCGCCCTTTCGGCGTTCGCCGCGATCGCGTCGGCGGACTCGAACGTGGCCGACCATCGGAAGTTCTCGTGGGCAGAGAATGTCGGCTGGCTGAACTGGAAAGACGCGAACATCTCCGCTCCGCCCGGCCAGCAACAGGGCGCGCGGATTTACCGCACGCTCGCCACCGGGTTCATCTGGGGCGAGAACATCGGGTGGATCAACCTGGGGAACCTCAACACCGCCGTGGGCGGGACGTATGCCAACACGACGGGGCTGAACTTCGGTGTGAACATCGACTTCAACACCGGCGTGTGCTCCGGATACGCTTGGGGCGAGAACGTCGGCTGGATCAACTTCAACACCGTGCCCACGCAGGGTGCCCAGGGCGCCCGGTACGACCGCTTCTCCGGCCGCTTCACCGGCTACGAATTCGGCTACGCCTACAACCGCACCAAGCT
>CAYZFW010000537.1:842-2353 GCA_964477615.1 uncultured Phycisphaeraceae bacterium
CAACCTCGACGACGCCGACAAGTACATCTGCGCCCTGCAGGCCGACCTCAACGGCGACGGCGTGGTCAACACGCTCGACCTGACGCGCTTCCTCGGCAGCTTTGGCGCGGCCATCGTCGTGGGAGAGCGCGGCGACCTGAACGCCGATGGTGTGGTGAACACCATCGACCTCACGGCGTTCCTCGGCCAGTTCGGACGCACCTGCCAGTAAGAGCCCACGTCTACGCGGGCAGCGAACGGGTGGCATGCTTCCGTCCTCGGAAGCATGGCCTGTGGCCGCCAGTGCGCGAAGTCTCACCGCCGACGACGGGCTGCGTTCAGGCCGGCGATGAGCAGCATCCCGCCCACCCCTGGCGTAGGAACCTGCAGGAAGTTCGCAAACGCCTGCGCCCCCACCTGCGCCCCGGACACCAGGCCCGCGGTGTTGTCGAACTGCCAGTGAATCCCGCCGTAGATGCGGCTCTGCCCCGCCTCGGCGGCGGCCTGCGTGAAACTGGTGAACGACCGGGTGACGTTGGTGAGCCCCAGGGAAGGATCGGTGACGGTGAGGGCGAAGGCGGTCGAATCCCCGAACATCGCCGCCAGCACCGCCGCCGACGCCGCGGAGAACGTGCTGTGGCCCGAGGTGTACGCCTGGAATTGCGGGGTGGCCAGCAGCGGGGTCCACGAGGCGTCTTCCATGGCGCGGATGCCGGTGACGGGGCGGAAGTAGTCGTAGGTGAACTTCATGTCCCACGCGGAAACCGCGGCGTCGGCGGTGGCCATGTTCAGCACCGCGAACAGCCGAAGGTTGTCGTCGAAGGACGTGGAGGTCGCGCCGGAGATGTTCTGGGCGATGTTGTTCCACATGCCGGGGGGCGTGACGGTCCCGCCGCCCGCGGCCCAGAACTTGGCGATCTCGGTCTGGTCTGCGGTCCGCGTGGCGCTGTTGATTTCGCCAAGAGACTTCACCTCGTTGTACGCGGCGATGAACTCCGGCGATCCCGGTGCAGGCGGAGCGGCCTGCCGGAACTGGGACGGGCTGGACATCGTCCAGGGCGTCACCTCGCAGAACTGATTGAACAGCGGCGTGGGCGAAGCGCCCGTGGGCTTCCAACTCGTGGCCCCGCTGCCGGGGGTCCACGGCGTGGGGGCCGATGAGCCGTCGTTGGCACGGTGGTTCAGGAAGTTCGTGGCCACAGTCGCCCCCAGCGCCACGCCGTCATTCCGCGATTGACCGGGCGCAATGGCGCCGAGGTGATCGCTCAACTTGGCATCAAAGGTCGCGGCCTGCGCCGGGAAGAGACCAGCAAGCACGTTCCGCGCCGCCTGCGCCACGGCCGCTTCCCGCGAGGCACCATCGGCAGCGGAAGGGATCGGCAGGTAAGACTGCCGCGACTTCGTGATCGCGTTGTTCGCGTCGTACATCGCCGTGTGCATGATCGCCAGAGCACGCGAGGCGAACGGCGGCGGTGTGGAGCCGGACTTGATGGCGTTGAGCGCCACGGTGTTCCAATCCGTCACGATGTCGC
>CAYZFW010000538.1:0-2334 GCA_964477615.1 uncultured Phycisphaeraceae bacterium
CGAGGTTCGAGATGGTGAAGGTGGCGTCGGACATCTCTTCGATGGTCAGCCCCTTGGCGCGGGCCTTATCTGCCAAAGCCTTCGTTTGCTGCGAGATCAGCCGCAGGCCCATGCGGTCGGCGTCGCGGAGCGTGGCCACGACGAGGCCCCCACCACCATTCTCCGACCCCGAGAGCGCCACGGCGACCCCCACGTTCACCCGCCCGTGCATCTGGATCGACTCGCCGTCATTGCCCCACGAGGCGTTGACGAACGGATGCTGGTGCATCGCCAGGGCGCACGCCCGCACAATGAAGTCGTTGACGCTGAGCTTGACGCCCTGGGCCGCCAACTGGTCGTTGAGCTGCTGGCGCAGCGCCATCAGCGCGTCCATCGAGACGGTCATCGTCACCTGGTAGTGCGGCACGGTCGTCTTGCTCTGCACCAAGCGCGTGGCGATGGTGCGGCGCATGTTGTTGAGCGCGATGCGCCTGGATTCCAGCGAAGCGCCGAAGGCGGGGAGACTCGGCGCAACGGGTGGCACCGGCTTCCAGCCGGTGTCGGCCGGGGTGCCCTTCTGGGACAGAGTCTGCACCGGCTGGAAGCCGGCGCCACCATTGCCCGCACCACCAGAGACCGCCGCCTCAACGTCGCGCCGGATGATGCGGCCCGCCGGGCCAGTGCCCTGGATGCCCGCAAGGTCGACGCCGGACTCTTCAGCAATCTTCCGCGTCAGCGGCGACGCGAAGACGCGCCCGCCGGAACTCCACCCGCCGCCCGTGTGGGTGCCGTTCGCGCCGCCCGTCACCGGCTCGGCGACCGCGACGCCCCCGCCCCCGCCCCCGCCCGAGGCAGGCGCCGACGAAGCACCCGCCGCGCCGGCCTTCTTCGCACCGCCGCCTGCCCCCCCGGACGCAGCGATCGATCCAGCCCCGGCCTTCACGCTCGCCACGTCCTCACCCGGCTCGGCGATGAGCAGGATCGGGCGCGAGACCTCGACCGTCTGCCCCGCGGGAACGAGCAGCGCGGCGATCACGCCGGTATCGAACGACTGCAGTTCCATGGTGGCCTTGTCGGTCTCGATATCGCCGAGCGACTGGCCTGGCTTGACCTTGTCGCCCTCCTTGACGTTCCAGGCGACGACGGTGCCGCGTTCCATGGTGTCGGAGAGGCGGGGCATGGTGACGGTGATGGGCATGGGGGGCTCGCGGAAATGGCAAAGGGCAAATCGCAAAGAGCAAATCAGAGCTTCAATCCAACCGTCGGCGAGGAGCCGACGCTCAGGTACCTTTGACCGACTCGCGACGCCGTGTATTGGCGATCATTGTTCCAAGGATACGAGTCAATTCGACACTCTCCAACTCCAGGCTCGCCAGCCGTTTCGCAGGCACCCAGTTCCGTCGCCCGATCAATCGGAGCCAGTATCTGGTCTCCGCCAGTTCCCGGATCGAGATGCCCAGCGCTCGGACGAAGTCGGCACGGCTCATGGCCTCGGAAGCCTCGAACGCGTTGGCTCCAACCGAAGTACCCGAACGAACCAACTGATTCACCAGCACTCTGCCAACGGGCTTCCGATCCACAGCCTCGGCCACGTCCAACACACGATCCGCAAACGATTCCACGCGGTCAAGAAACTCCGATTTCAGCCGCGCCATCGGCCACCTCAATCCGCGTTTGCCATTTGCGATTTGCCATGTGCCATTTCTTTAGGCCCTGGCCCCAACAACCCGCCGAACGGCGTCGATGATCTTTCCCTTGTTCGGCAGGTACTCCATCTCCAGATTCTTCGCGTACGGCGTCGGGACGTCGTCCGTGTTCACCCGCACAGGCTGGTGGTCGAGGTGATCGAAGGCCTTCTCGATGATCTGGGTGATCACCTCGGTCGCCACGCTGGCAAAAGGCCAGGATTGATCGACCACCACGAGGCGGTTGGTCTTCTTCACACTGGCGATGATCGCGTCGATGTCGAGGGGGCGGATGGTGCGCATGTCGAGCACGTCGCACGAAATCCCCTCAGAAAGCAGTTCGTCCGCCGCTTCCATGCAGAAATTCACCGGTCGGCCGAAGCTCACCAGCGTGCAGTCCGAGCCCTCGCGGCGGAGGATCGCTTGGCCGAAGGGGATGAGGTACTCCTCCTCGGGGACTTCGCCCTTGTCGCCGAGCATGCGCTCGGACTCGAGGAAGAACACGGGATCCGGGTCGCGGATGGCGGTCTTGAGCAGCCCCTTGGCGTCGTATGGGCACGAGGGGATGGCGATCTTCATCCCCGGCACGTTCGAGTACAGCGCTTCCACGCACCACGAGTGGGTGCTGCCGAGCTGCCCGCCGGCGCCGTTGTTGCCGCGGAAGACGATC
>CAYZFW010000539.1:0-2332 GCA_964477615.1 uncultured Phycisphaeraceae bacterium
ACTGATCGTGACCCGTGCCCCTTCGCCGAGCGTCCCGGGCCACCGCGTGGTCGTGACGTATCGATCAATGGGGCCGTTCTCGGCCATCCAAGCCTGATTGAACCGGTCCATCTCGGCCTGGGGTGTCCCCGGCGCAAAGACGAACTGGGCCGACGCACTCGGCGCGCCGACCACGGAAAGGAGCGAGAGCGAAGCAACGACCGCCGACATCCCGGCGGGACGCACGTGCATCATGGGAAAGACCTTTCCTGACCCCATGCGGGGCCGACCATCCGATGGACCACGAAACTCATCCCAGTGTATCCGAACCAACCGCGAACGGGGAGACTCCTGCTCCGCGTTCACACCGACTCATCGGGACACCGCCCGGGGTCTGGGGCGCGCAGCACCAGCCTCCGGGGTCGTGCCCCGCCTCGCCACCGACCATACGCACAACGCCTCTCGAGGGGTGCATCTTGCCGGCCCCAAGAACGGCCTGATGATCGGGCGTGGACCCCGGTTGGATGCCTCCCGCGCTTCCTGGTTCGCTCTCCTTCGCCGAACCCAACGAAAAACCAACCCCGAGCAGCCCGGACCATGCTGGCCGGCGGTTGTCACCACCCCGGTCACCCAGAGGAGGCCACCCGGTCCACGGCGATTCGGGCAGCAGCCACCTCCATCGGAATCCCCAAATAGTTCGCCAAGAGCCGTGGCCCCTCGACCGTCAGGAACGACTCAGGATGGAACTGCACCCCCTCCATCGGGGCCTCCCCGGCGTGTCCCGGAACCCGCCGAAGCCCCATGACCACGTCCCGCTTCGACCCGTCCTCGAAGGTGTCAGTGGTCCACGCGGAGACTTCCCAGCCCCCACGGGCCCCGGCCCCTTGAGCCGCCGCCGGAACCGTTTCCTTCAAGACCACCAGGCTGTGATACCGAGTGGCCACAAACGGATTGGGCACCCCGGCGAACAGCCCACGCCCGTCGTGGTGGATCAGGCTCGTCTTGCCGTGCATGACCTTGGGGTTCCGCGTCACGGTCATGCCGTGGACAAACCCCATGCACTGGTGCCCCAGACACACCCCCAGCACGGGCACCTTCCCGGCAAAGTGGCGGATCATGTCGTTCGACACCCCCGCTTCATTGGGTGAGCAGGGCCCGGGCGAGATGATGACATGCGAGGGCCGCATCGCCTCGGCCTCCGCCGGGGTGATCTTGTCGTTGCGGACCACACGGAGGTCGGCGTTTGCGTCGAGTTCGCCGATGCGCTGGACGAGGTTCCAGGTGAAGGAGTCGTAGTTGTCAATCAAGAGGATCATGGAGAGGAGGATACGAGGGCTGCATCACACTCAAGGACAGACGCGCCCGAGCCGGCCCAGGAACCGCGTGAGGTCGGCGACATTGACCACCCCGTCGCTGTTCAAGTCGGCCCCGCTGCCGGATGGCACGGTTGTGCCAAAGCGACCGAGAAAAAACGTCAGGTCTGAGACGTTGACGACGCCGTCGTGGTCCAAGTCGGCAGTGCAGGGGTAGGGGATGACAATCGCGAAAACAGTGGCGGATGTCGTCCCGAAAAGTGTGTTGCCCGAAAGAGTCAGCCCGGAGCGAGGGTTGTTTCCGGTGGGTGTAAAGAACGTCGCGAGCGTGGTGACCTGCCCGCCGTTGACCGGGACAGAGAAGACCGTGCCCCGATCGCTAGCTCCGCCACGAGACGTTGTCCCATAGAATGTGGTGCCTGACAGGACCAGCCCGGCCGTAGGCGCGGCCCCGTTGGTGCCGTTGAACGACACCAGTGTCGTAGGAGTGCCGCCGGTGAGTGGCAGGGAGAAGACCGTACCCCGTCCACCGGCCCCGCCTGCGGCAGTCGTTCCGTACAGAGTGTTGCCCGAGAGCGTTAGCCCGGCAAAGGGTGCGGCTCCGTTGGTGCCGTTGAACGAAACCAGCGTAGTAGGCGTGCCTCCGGTGACCGGGACGGAAAAAACCGTGCCAGAGTTGCTGATCCCACCTGCTTTGGTCGTCCCATACAAGGTATTACCCGAGAGAATGAGGCCGGCCTGCGGGTATCGCCCGTTGTTGCCGTTGAACTCCGCGAGTGTTGTCGGCGGGCCACCCGCAACCGGGACCGAGAAGATTGTTCCGAAATCGAAGCCCCCACCTAGGACGGTCGTCCCATACAGGGTGTTTCCCGATAGTGCCAGCCCGGCCTCAAGGTAGGCCCCGTTCGTGTCATTAAACGTTGCAAGCGTAGTGGGAGTACCGCCTACGATTGGTAAAGAAAACACACTGCCAGCACCGAAGGCCCCGCCGCTGGCAGTCGTCCCGTATAGGGTAGTGCCGGAGAGTGTCAACCCGGCCA
>CAYZFW010000540.1:0-2331 GCA_964477615.1 uncultured Phycisphaeraceae bacterium
CGGTGCCTCGGGGCCGATGCTGGTGATGATGGATCAGGTGGAGCGCGTCGCGCGGTCGGACGCCACGGTGCTGATCCACGGCGAGTCGGGCTCGGGCAAGGAGCTCGTCGCGCGCGCGGTGCACACGCGCTCGGCGCGCTCACTCAGGGCGATGGTGGCGGTGAACTGCGCCGCGATCCCAGAGACGCTGCTGGAGAGTGAGCTGTTCGGGCACGAGCGCGGGGCGTTCACGGGGGCGGACCGGCAGCGACTGGGCAAGTTCGAGCTCGCCGACGAGGGCACGCTGTTTCTGGATGAGATCGGGGAGCTCTCCTTGGCAGCGCAGGCGAAGCTGCTGCGGGTGCTGCAGGAGGGCACGTTCGAGCGCGTGGGCGGGACCGAGACGATCACGGTGGACGTGCGGCTGATCGCCGCGACGCACCGGGATCTGGCGACACAGGTGGAGCGGGGGCGTTTCCGTGAGGACCTGTTCTACCGGCTGAATGTGTTCCGCATCGAGGTGCCCGCCCTGCGCGAGCGGCGCGAGGACATCCGGCAACTGACGGAGTTCTTCCACGATCTGCACGCGCGCCGCCTGGGCAAGCCGGTGCTGCCCATCAGCGAGCGCAGCCTGCGCCGGCTTCTCACCTACGACTGGCCCGGCAACGTGCGCGAACTGGAGAACATCGTCGAGCGGGCCGCCGTGCTGTGCGACGAGGGCGAGAGCGCCCTCGAGATCGAACTGCCCCGCGGCGGACCGGTGATGCGCGACGACGACGACGGCCCGCGCGGCGGCGGTGGGGGAGGAGCCGGCGGCGACGGCGGCACGGCGGAGCTGCCGCGGGACGTCCTGCTCGATCTCACCACCGATCAGTTGCAGCGCCTCCAGATCATGCACGCGCTCGAGACGCGGAACTACCGCGTGTTCGGCGCGGGCGGTGCGGCGGAGAAGCTCGGCATCAACCCCCAGACGCTGCTGTCCCGCATGAAGAAATTGGGGATCCCGAGGCCGCGAGCGATGCGGAAGGCGATGAAGGGGGAGTGAAATGAGAACCGGCCGGACCATGTTGGTCCGGCCGGTCGATCAGTTCTGATGTGTTGGTGGCAGGTTGTGATGCTGCATCACGCGCGGCGGCGGCGCATCGCGGCGAGGCCCGCGAGACCCAGGAGCGACGCCGCGCCGGGGGTGGGGACGTTGCCGTCGAAGCCGCCTTCGTTGATGGCGGTGCCGTAGAAGAAGTAGACGCTGTTGATGCGAGAGAGGTCGAAGTCGGTGCCCGCGCCGCCGAGGGTGAAGACGACAGCGTTCTTGATGAGGCCGCCCGAGCCGGTCACGCCGCCGTTGCCGGTGGCGATGTTGTCGCCGGCGGAGGTGATGCCGTATTCGAGGCCGTTGGGGCTGGTGGGGGGGTGGAGGTCGGGGCCGGGGAAACGGTTTCCGGGGCCGAAGAGGCCGACGCCGGTGCTGGAGATGCCGTAGCCGCGTGAGCCGGGGGTTCCGATGTTGAGCGAGCCGCTGTTGAAGGCCCACTCGCCGCCCACGACGCCCCCGGCGGGCTGGCCGTCGGCGTCGTAAACAACGCTCGAGCCGGCGTCGAGCACGGCGCTGTCGCGCGTGAGCGAGAGGGCGCCGCCGGTGATGTTGAAGAACACCGCGGTGAGAATCTCGGCGGGCACCTCGACGTCGGCGCTCGACGTGTTGGTCAGCGTGACCACCAGTTGGCCGGAGCCGTTCACCGAGAAGTCGGCCGAAGCGGAAAGGTTGCCGGAAGCGCCCGAGAAGATGATCCCGGCGTTGGCCGCACCGGCGACCGCGCACAAAGACACCGCCGAAGCGGCGAGGTGAGAACGAAGCATGATGTCGAGACCCTCCTGGGCCCGCTCTCCTGAAGCGGGCGACGTGTTTCGATGGGAGGCCGTGCGACCTCCGCCTATCCCCCATTGTGGCGCGATTCACGGCCAAATCAAGAGGGGTGGTTGGAAAAGGCCGAAAATCGGCGGATAACCGCCTTATCGGACCATAAAGTCCGAGATTTTCGTCGATTTTCCTTCAACTGTCGGCTGTGCGTGGTACACTCTTTGTTGTCGCCGCCACCCCCGGTGACGCTTTTCCAACCAGACCCGGCCAGGGGGGCTTGGCCATGTCCCAAGGGGCACCGCACCGGTGCACCCCGGAGAAGTCCCATGCCGAACTGGACCAAGAAGGAACTGCTCTCGAACCCGATCAAGCACATCGACATCACCAAGTTCGATGCGCGGCCCGTCATCGATTCGTACCGCCAGATGGCGTACAGCAGCCGCACGCTGGCCAACGCCGCGGACATCTATTCGATGATGCTGAAGGACAAGGAC
>CAYZFW010000541.1:0-2321 GCA_964477615.1 uncultured Phycisphaeraceae bacterium
GATTCATCGATGATCTCGTCGGCGTGGAGGCCCATGAGGCCGACCTCGCCGGTGCCGGTGAGGAACAGATCGTGCGCCTCGCCGCGGGCCTTCTCGCTGACGTGATAGGTCTGCTCGCGCCCCGCGGGGAAAAAGCCGGTGCCCACCATGCACTCCTCGCGCACGATGACGGGCACGCTGATCGGGGTGAAGCCGTGCTTGTCGGCGATGAAGTCGATGGCGTACCGCAGCACCGCCTGGTGCAGGCGCATGCCGTCGCCCACGAGAACGTAGGACCGCGAGCCGGCCATCTTGACGCCGCGCTCGAAGTTCACGAGGCCGTGCTTCTCGATCAGTTCCATGTGCGTCAGCGGCTTGAAGCCTCGCTGGCTCTCGAACGATTTCGCAGGGTCGAACCCGCCGGGGCCTGAGGGGTTCCACCGCTTCAATTCCACGTTGTCGTCGCTGGAGGTGCCCACCGGCACGTCCGCGTCCGGCGGCAGCGGAATCGTCAGCACGAGTTCGTTCAGCGACGCGTCGGTCGCGGCGACTTCCGCCTCCAGCGTCTGCACGCGCTCCTTCAACTGCGCGGGCTTGGTCTTGAGTTCGTTGATCTGCGCCTCGATCGCCGCCTTCTGATCCGGCGCGGCGGTCTTGAGCTGGCCCTGCAGCTTCCCGATCAGCGGACCGGACTCTTTCGCGAGCCGGTTCTGCTCGGCCCGCTGGGACTCCTGCTCGCCCAGCAGCCGCCGGCGCTGCTCATCGAGCGCCAGGATGCGGTCAAAGTCGACGCGCATACCTTTCTTGGCGGCACCGTCGCGGTACTTCTGGGGGTTCTCTCGCAGGGCCTTCAGGTCAATCATGGGGCGGATCGTAGCGGCGAAAACGCGTGTTGTGGCATCAGAGAGTTGCTGTGACCCGTGCCACGGGCTTCGCCGTCCGCGGCGATGCCCGTGCCGATGAACCGGGCGTCTTCCCTGCTTGGACACGGGCATCCGCCTCGGAAGGCGGAAGCCCGTGGCTCGCAATGGACGCACCGTCGCTATCCCCGAATCCCGCCGATCCCCCATATCCTTCCCCCGATGCCCCGCCGCGCCGACCCACACCAGACCAGTATGTCCGAGCTCTCGGCACAGCTCGAGGGCTTTCTGAAGCGCAAGCCCGGCTCGCCCGATGACCCGCTGAACGACTTCGAGTCCGGCATGGTGGACGGGGCCGTGCCCGCGGCAGGGCTGCTGGCGCACATTCCGCTGTTCTCCCGGCTCAGCCCGTGCGACCAGGCCGATCTGCACGCAATGATGAAGCGGGAGCGCTTCGAGCCCAACCAGACCATCTTCTGGCTGGGAGACAAGGGCGATTCGTTCTACCTCATCGAGTCCGGCCAGGCCCTTGTCACCGTTCCGAACACCAAGGGCGAGCACGTCACCATCGCGTCCGTCGGGCCGGGCGGGTTCTTCGGCGAGATCAGCCTGCTCGACGGCGGCGTCCGCACCGCCACCGTCCGCGCCGCCGAGGCCACCACCACGTTCTCGCTTTCCCGCGAGGCGCTGCGCGAGTTCCTCCTCAAGAATCCCTCGGCGGGCATCGACATCCTCGCCGTCATGGGCCAGCGTCTCCGCGCGAACAACGAAGTGCTGCGGCAGTCAACCAACCCCAACGAGGCCTTCGCGCAGACCCGCGTCACGCCGTGGCAGCGGGTGAGTGATGTGATTGCATCGGTGGCCGCGAGCCAGTGGTTCACCATGTTCCACGTGTGCTGGTTCGGCACGTGGATCATGCTAAACGTCATCGGCGCGTTCATGGCCAATCCGCCGAAGGTCTTCGCGTTCGATCCCTTTCCGTTCGGGCTGCTGACGATGGTCGTCAGTCTCGAGGCGATCTTCCTAAGCATCTTCGTGATGGTGAGCCAGAACCGCCAGAGCGAGAAGGACCGCCTGCGCACCGATCTGGACTACCAGGTGAACGTCAAGGCCGAGACGGAGATCGTGGCCATCGCCCGCCGGCTTGAGAACATCGAGGCCATGATGCTCGCCGCTGCCCCGGCGCGCGACCACGCCACCCGCCGGCCGTAGGAATCTCACGCGGCCTTGCGGAGCGGCACCGACGCCGCGGCACCGTACAGCGATCGGAGCGTCTTGAGGTGGCGCGCGGCCGCGGCCGTGTCGCCCAATCTCGCGGCGTGCTCGAGCTGCCCCGCGGAGTCGCCAATCTCGGGGTAGCCCACCGAGGTCCCCGTCCCTCTGAGCGCGTGCCCGATGCCCGCGACGCCTTTCAGATCGCCCGATGCGAGCGATTGTTCCGCGGCATCCAAGCGCTTTGGAATCTCCGCCAGCCAGTCGCGG
>CAYZFW010000542.1:0-2319 GCA_964477615.1 uncultured Phycisphaeraceae bacterium
CCTCGAAGGCACAGGCGAGTTCGTCGGCGTCGATGGCCGCGATGATGGCGCTGGCGTCGGGCCACACGCTGTGCACCATGTCGAGGTTCTTCCGGATCTGGACGCTGCGGTCGGAATCTGTGGCGTCCGCGCGGTCCCTGATGTCTGTGAGTACCCGCGAGATTCGCTCTTCTTGGCTGGCGAGTCTTCGCGACACGGCCTTGGCTTTGTGCGCCGGCCAGCCGTCCCACTCCCCGACCGGCATTCCGGCGAGTTTGCTCGCGAGCCGTCCGGGATGACGGATGTTCTCCTTGCTGCATTCGGCTCGGATGAACGTCAGGTGGTCGGCGGAGAGGTCTGCTTGCCGGGCGATTCTTTGGGCAACGTCGATGGAGCATCCCGCCTCGGTCAGCGTGGCAATCCGACGCGGCATGGTCTGCTCTCGCATCTTTGAATCGAAACGATTGCCTTGCAGACCACCACAACCACCACCGGCGGTTGTCGCCGGAGAGGTGGGAGCGGGCGGCGGCGTTTGGGTCGGTGGGTTGTGGTGGTTCACGGGGAGTGATGAAGGGGAGTGATATGGGGAGTGTTCCTCTCCACCCACTGGAGGGTTGACGTGCGTTTTTTGGAGGGTTGACGCGCACGGGGTGGAGGGTTGAGGCTCACCCAGTGGAGGGTTGGCCTGCTCTTCAACCCTCCACCCACTGGAGGGTTGGAAGCCGTGGGCGAGTTGCCGGATGGCGTCGAAGTTGAGCCGGTAGAGGTGCGTTGCGGGCTTGCCGCCTCGGGCCGTTCCGCCGTTGGACCGCTGGTCGATGACCACGACGCCGCGCTCTACCAGCCGCTTCACGGCGCTCCGCGTGCCGTTGACGCTGTACCCGCTGAGGCGGGCCAGACCCGCCATGGAGGGGTAGGCGTTGGTGCCGGTCTTCCAATCGACGCGGTACAAGAGCGCGTACAGCGTCGCCTTTTCGTCCTTGTCGAGGTTGGCCTCTGTGGTCGCGCGGAACCAGTCGGCAAGTCCGTAGCGCCCGTGTTGGGGCTGTGGCTTTGTCATGGCTGCTCAGGCCCCCCGCGAGAGAGGGATGACCCGGCCTGCACGCCGAAGTTCGTGGACGGCAACGAGGGCCACCGTGGTCCGCCCGCCGTCGCCGGCGGCGACGTGGCGGCGGGAGTCGAGGGCCAGACGCTTGATCCTGCTCGCCGAGATTTCGATGAGTTCGTTGCCCAAGTCGTAGATGACGACCCCGGCGGGCGTTGCGGCGATGCCCGAGGGCATGCCGTCTCTGGCAATCTCGACGGCGACGTTGCCGGTCTCCTGGTGCCGGTCGTCGCGTTTGACCTCGACGGATGCGATGAGCCGCAGGTCGGTGGGTGACCCGGCACGGGTGGGCATGACGTTGTATCCGGCTGCCCGCAGAGCATCGGCGACGCGCTGCTCGGACTCCGCTCCGCGCTTGAACGCGGCGGTCCAACTGGGCGAGTCCGGGCGACGGCCCGGACGCGGCGTGACGGCGTGATTGGTCGTAGGATGCATTGGGTTGAATCTCCGCCGCGCATTCCCCGCCAGGAGTTGCGCGGCATTGCTGAATGAATGGTGAAGCCCTGCCGGAACATCCGGCTGGGCCGTGGTTCCGGGTCACGCCGCGCGATGGGCGGCGGCGCGTTGCTTGGCGATGAAATCGCGGAGGTCGTCGAGCGCGACAAGGCGACGCCGAGCGATTTTGAACGAGTGGAGTTCGCCGCGAGCGACGAGCCGCGTGAGCGTGCGCGCCGAGATGCCGATTCGCCGGGCAGCTTCGGTGAGGTCGAGCGCCAGCGGCTCGGGTGCCGGTGGTCGGGTGTGGAGAGGGTCAGGCACGAGGTGCCTCCTCCGTCGTAGCGACCCCTGTCAAGGGCTTGGTAGCTTTCCCGGAGTCCGCGAGGATCGCGGTACGCACGGCGGCGATGTCGAACAGTCGGCGTCGGCCAGCACGGACGCACGGCAGGTCACCTTGGTCCGCTTTGCGCACGAGCCATTTGATCGGAACACCGAGTCGCCGCGCGGTTCGCCGGGAACCTTCAAAGGCCGGATCGGATGAAGCAGTGCTGTCCATGCCCACAGCATGGCAGCAGGTGGGCGGGCTTCAAGAGCGATGAGGCCATGTTTTCGCTTTGGCGCGCTACGGCGCGCTTTGGCGCGCTTCCGCATCCAACGCCGCCTGCAATTTGGCACGGTGTTCTGGTGCTTTTTCCATCACCGAATTCACGGAGTACCGATTACGTCGGCTCGATGACTTTTCCCCGGCGATGTAGCCTTTGTTCCACCATCCGCGAAGCAGGTCCGGGTACAGCGAT
>CAYZFW010000543.1:0-2315 GCA_964477615.1 uncultured Phycisphaeraceae bacterium
ACGCAGCCCGCTTCGCTGACGATGGGCGCGCCGGCCAGCGGTGCCAATCCCGGCTCGCCACTGCCGAACGTCGCGGCGAGCAATACCCCCGGTGCGACGCCTCCGACGAGCCAGCCGATCACCCATACGCCCGCCCAGCCCAGTCTGCGGCAGGCCGAACCGTCGGCTGCGCCCTCGTCGTCTCAGCCCACAACGACGCCCGCGGGTGGAGCGCCCTCGCAGCCCACAGCGTCTCCCGCGACTTCCCCGTCCACGCCGATGCCCGGCGGCGGCTCGGTTTCGGCGGGTTCCGCCGTTGCGTTCCTTGTCACGCAGGGCGACGCGATGATCGCGCAGGGCAAGCCCGTCGATGCTCGCGACGCCTACAACCGGGCGCTGTTTGATCCGCGTGCGACGGAGTCGGACCGTTCGGTGCTGCGCGACAAGCTGTCGGCGCTGGCGGACGCGATCACGTTCTCGCCGCGGATCGAGCCCGGCGACGCGATGGTGGAGCAGTACGCGTTCCAGTCCGGCGACCGCCTCGTCAAACTCCCCTACACCAAGAACCTCGCCGTCGATTGGCGCCTCATCACCCGCGTCAACCGCATCGCCGACCCCGGGCGTATCGGCCTGAACCAGCGGATGAAACTGATCAAGGGTCCCTTCCACGCGGTAGTCAGCAAGAGCGCGTTCCGCATGGACGTCTACTCGAATCTGAAGGACACTGCGGGCAACCGCATCTACGTGAAGTCGTTCGCGGTGGGGCTGGGCGAGCACGGCTCGACGCCTACCGGCTCGTTCATCGTGAAGCCCAAGAGCAAGCTCGTGAACCCCAAGTGGGTGAACCCGCGCACCGGCGAGAAGTTCGGTGCCGATGACCCCAAGAACCCAATCGGCGAACGCTGGATGGGGCTTGATGGAACCGACCCCACCACCAAACTCCTCAGCGGCTACGGCATCCACGGCACGATCGAGCCAGAGTCCATCGGCACCGAGAAGAGCATGGGCTGCGTGCGGCTGGTCGACCGCGATGTGGAGTTTGTGTACGAGTTGCTGTTTGAGGGGGCGAGCACGGTGGAGATTCGGCCGTGATCCGGTTGGCGGGCTGCGAGTTCAGGCTTCGAGCACGTCTCCGTCGTCAACGGGCGCGATTGCAGAACTGATGGCCCCCATCAGCACCGCCCGCTCGAACTCGTGCGCCGGGCCCAGCAGTGACGCGTGCAGCACCAGCCTCGGTGAGCCCGGCGGGTCGATGAGGACGAGCCGGCGGTACAGGTCCACCGTGACGCCGCAATCGCGCAGGCTCCAGGACTCCCGCTTGGTCGGTCCGCGGGCGAGGAAGCCGGTGCTGATTCTGTCGATGCGGCCGGGGACCACGCGGTAATAGACCGGCCAAAGGATCGAAGCGACCACGCCTCCCAGGACGGCGCCGAACAGCAGGGTTGGGTACACGAGTCCGGTGTTGCCGCCGACGCCGGGCCACTTTCCGGTTGCCAGCCACATCCCTACGGCGACGACGCCGGCGCCTGCGAAACTACACGCCGCGCGGGCGACGCGGCCGCCCGGGGCGCCTCCCTCGGCGATTGAGCCATCGAAGATCTCGGGTTCAAAGGGAACGTCTTCGACGCGGCCCAGCCGCTGCCGCCGGGATTGGCCGCCGATGCATCGCACACGGTAGGCGTCGCTGACGACCCGGTCAGCGCCTTCGACGGCGTTCTCCGATGAAAACCACGCGGAGCGTGCCGCTCCGACGAGCCACCATGCGAGTACTCCACCGATGATGATGTAGAACCCAACGGGCACAAACCACGGCAGAGCGACCGAGCGGCGGACCATCATCACGCACGCCGCGGCGGTGGCGCAGGCGAGGACGACGAGGGTGGTGCGGGTGAGGGCGATGCCGCCGAAGAGGGCCATGGGGCTGCGTTCGCCGGTGACATGGGCGGGGCGTTTGCCGACGGGCTGGCCGCCGATCCACGAGTGGTGGACGGTGTGGTTGTTGGCGGGGTTCCAGGGGGGATGAGGGGTCATCGGTGTTTCGTTGCCCTGTGGCGCGATGAACATACCGGCGTGCGCGGACGGCGATTCGTTCGCCGATCGGTTGACCTTGAAAAACACGCTGAAAAACACAGAGAATCCGGGCGGTTTGCGATGTGCAAAACTCACTCTCTGTCAGGAAAGAACACGCGATCTCGCCTATGATTCGGGCCTTCGATTTGGGGCCGCCGCGGGCCTTTGCCGCACGCGGACTTCGGCCCCAGTCTCACCTCGTTCGCCCGCCCCTCGGCCCTCAAGAACACGCCACGTGACGCCCACCGCATTGACCCCCCACGCCA
>CAYZFW010000544.1:0-2308 GCA_964477615.1 uncultured Phycisphaeraceae bacterium
TATGAAAGACACCATTCAACTGATCAACAGCCACAGGCCGTGCCACGGGTTGGCCTCCGAGACAACCCGTGCGATCTGCAGCGGCGACGCGAACGATGCGTCCCCGACACGGCTTGTCGCAGACGCCAAGCCGTGGCACGGGGCGGCCGCGCGGCCCCGTGATGCCGCCGAGTTCGCCGGAGCAGGCCCGGCGATGCGCGCCCTCGTGCTTTTGTTGTCGTGCGCCGTGGCGTTGTGGGCCGGTGTTCGGGCGGCCGCGCAGGCCCCAGCCGGTGCCGCTCCTGCGGTCGCCCAAAGCGCCCCGATCGTCATTGATGACTTCGCCGATGTGTCGAAGTGGAAAGTCGTGGCGTCGGATGGGGTGGAGGGGAAGATCAGCCTTGCCGAGGGAACAACGTGCCCGGAAAGCGCGGACGGCAAGGCGCTGCGGCTGGACTTTGATTTCAAGAAGGGGTCGGGGTACTGCATCGTGCGGCGGGAACTCGACCTCGTGCTGCCACAGAACTACCGCGTGGGATTCTCACTGCTCGGCTCATCGGGGGTCGTCAACTCAGAAGGGAAGGCTGAAGGCTTCGTCAACGATCTGGAGTTCAAGTTCTACGACCAGACCGGCGACAACGTGTGGTGGGTCCGGACGCCCGACCATCGCTACGCCGCGAAGTGGGAACGGACGCGCTACTTCAAGCGTCAACTCGATTTCGCGTGGGGCCCCGGTGGGGGCAAGGTGCCGCTCGAACGACTCACGGCGATCGAGTTCGCCGTCACCGTCGGACACGCCAGCCAGGGGGGCAAGGGCTACATCCTGCTCGACACCCTCACGATGGAACCGCTGGGCGTCTCCCCCCGCGAACACGGCACGGCGTCGATCCTCATCAACGGCGAGCTGGCTCGGGACCTTGAGGCAGGCGAAGCGCGCGCACTGATTCTCGTTGCGCCAGCAGTCGACGCGATCTTCGCCGAGAAACGTACGCTCTCACTCGATTTCGGCGGGCCGTCCGAGTTTGGCGGGCTGCTGATCGAGTGGGAAGGTGACGCGGGAGAACTGACCACCAGCGCCACGACATCGCTCTTCCCGGGCTCGATTGAGCCGTGGTTCGGCGAACGCATCCTCGGCGGCATCGAACCTTCGCTGCTGGTGTTCAGAGACGTCGAGGCCTCGCGCGTGGATCTGGCTTTTCAGGTGAAGGACGCCAAGCCACGGACCATCAAGCGCCTCTCACTGCTGCCTCGCGACGCGGGGACGAATCCCAACAGCGTGGCGCGGATCACCGCGTCGATCTCGCCGCGGGGCTGGTATCCGCGCCAGTTCCTCGGGGAGCAGATGGCATGGGCTCCCATTGGCAACGTGGGAGAGGAGTTTGAGGCCTTACTCAGCAGTGATGGACAGGTGGAACTCTGCGCAGGCGGACCAACGATCGAACCGTTCCTGCGGATGCGTGTCAAGGACGACGACATCGGCGGGGCGCTGCTGTCGTGGGGTGATTTCACTTCGCGCTCGATGCTCCAGAGCGAGCGACTCCCGATGCCGGGATGCGAGTTGAGCCACCCGTCAGGGATTGCGATCAAGGTCGAACCGATCGCGTCGCCGGGCACTGAGAGCGTCGTGGTGAAGTACACCGTCCGCAACACCGGAAGAACGCCTAGGACGGGCACACTGTTGCTGGCGCTCCGTCCATTCCAAGTGCTTCCGCACTGGCACACGCTGAATCTCGTTGGCGGTGTCGCGCCGGAGGTGACGCACAGTAGTTCTGCTTCCGCGAGAGACGGCACAATCCGCGTCGGAGGTGCCGAAGTCGTCGCAATCAATGAGGCCGACCAGAACTGGATCAGCTTTGGTTCCGTACACGATGTGGTCCGGATTCTGCATCACCGCCTGTTTCAGTTGCCAAACCGTGTGGGGCGGGCAAACTCCGCGGCACTTGGATTCAACTTCGATCTTAGACCTGATCATTCCAAGGTCGTCTGGGTACTCGGCACCGCCGGACGAGACGCCCTCCCACAGCACACCCAAAGCACTGTGAACGAAGAGCGGGAGAAGCAGATCGACCGCTGGTCCAATCTGCTCTCGCATACCACTCTCAAACTCCCGCCGCAGGCGAAGGAACTCGAAGACTCCTTCTACGCCCAGATCGGCTGGATCCTCGTCAACAAGGACGGACCCGCCATCCAGCCCGGATCGCGCACGTACGACCGTACCTGGATCAGGGACGGCGCCCTCACCGCCACCGCGCTGCTGTACACCGGGCACGCCGATGAGGTGAAGGAGTTCCTCGACTGGTTCCGCACCTTCCAATACGAAGACGGCAAG
>CAYZFW010000545.1:0-316 GCA_964477615.1 uncultured Phycisphaeraceae bacterium
TGGCAGCTGCTACTGCGGCATCATATCTATTCCGTGCGGCGAGGACTGCGGCTGCTCTTGCGAGCATCGCACCAAGTGTCGCCGCTGCTGCCAAAGCGATTGCTGTTGCTTGGCAGAGCCAGAAAGCCGGGCCGGAAGCGAAGCACCCGGCAATTGCAATCCCGTAAACAATTGCGACGCCCGCGATAGCGTTGTTGAAATTGGATTGAGCATCAGCGAGATCTAGATCCAACTGGTCGCCTGCCGCGTCCACAAGGCGATCCAGTTCTGCTTCAGCCGCCGACTTCGCGGAGTTGTAGAGCGCCTCGGTTAGCGC
>CAYZFW010000545.1:326-2292 GCA_964477615.1 uncultured Phycisphaeraceae bacterium
GCAGCGTGAACTGCAATAGGGGTCAGCGGGAGCCGCCTGCTCGGTCTCACGAAGAAACTGCGCGAGAGCGTCCGATTCAGAATCAGTCGTAGCCGCTGACCGAGCGTTGGAGAAGAGCACAGAATCCGATGGCAACTCCCCGACGACCATGACGCGAGAGCGCCGCGTCAAGTCACCAGGCAGACTTGACGTGACAACGAAAACGACAACCGGCTTCATGGCGAGAGCGGAAACCAAGACGGCGGCGCACACTTCCAGCCGGTCGGAGTTGTTTCCAATGCCCTGAGAGTACCGCGAATCGGAGATCGCAAGCGCGAAAGTATTTCCCGAGGGAGTGGTTCCTGTCGCGTACGTCTCATCGCTGGTGAGGACTTCATCGAGCCAGTAGATTGAGGTGTTGTCGTCGAACGGTTGGCCGAAAAGCGACTGCCAAACGCTATGATTCACGTCTCGAATTTGATCGGTGCCTATGTTTGCTTGGGCGGCTGCCTGTGGCGTCAGAAACCGTCCAAAGTTTATGCGGGAAAGTGGAGGAAGCGGGAACGCCACGAGCCAGACCGTGAGGAGCGTGACGATCTGTCGGCGAAGAGAGTTCATGGATGATCCTGTGAATGTACTGGTGGGAATCCGCCACTCATAGTGTAACTCGCCCTTCTGCGATAGGTTCCATCATTCCGCCAAAAATAGTGCAAAGGGTTTACCGAGGCACTCAGTAAAGCGGTCTACTTGGCTGCATGAGCCATTCGACCCACCGCCCGGTATGTCTGCAACCGCTCAACGCGCCGCGGCCGGCTTCTGATCGCTCAGCCGGTACCCAACACCCCGCACCGTCTCCACGATCTCGCCCATATCCCCCAGCTTCTGGCGGAGGGCGGCGATGTGGACGTCGATCGCGCGACTGGACAGCACGGCGTCTTCGCCGCGCACGGCGGCGACCATCTGGTCACGCGTTCGCACGAACCCGGGGCGCGAGGCGAGGAACGCCAGCAGCTTGTACTGCGTCAGCGTCAGGTCCACGTCGCGACCGCCAATCTTGACTGCGTGGCGAGCGGGATCGATCACGATCTCGCCGCCCAGCAGCGTGATCTGGCCTGAGGGCTCGGCCTCATGGCGGCGCAGCACGGCGCGGACGCGGGCCACGAGCACCTTGGGGCTGAAGGGCTTGGTGATGTAGTCCTCGGCCCCAAGTTCAAGACCCACCACCACGTCGGACTCTTCGCCCTTGCTGGTGACCATGATGATGGGGATGTCGCGCGTCGCGGCGCCGCGCTTCAGGCGGCGGCAGACGTCGAAGCCGTCGAGGTCGGGCAGCATGATGTCCAGCAGGATCGCCTGGGGCACTTCCTTCTCGACCGCGGCGAGCGCGGCGGTGCCGGATGCGGCGACGCGGGTCGCGAAGCCTTCCTTCTCCAGGTGAAAGCGAACCAGATTGGCGATGTCGGCGTCGTCTTCGACGATCAGCACGGGCACGCGGGCCATCGATTCGTTCCTCCAGGATGCACGGGAAAGCGGTTGCCCAGAGCACCGCGCACACGCCGCGGAACACCGGCACGGAAGGGTAAACCCGGCCCGCGGATTGTCCAGCCACGACGATCGTGGGCTCAGGGGGCGCCGCGTCGAAAACCCGGAAAACCCAAGCAAAAACCACGATTCCGGCACGATGTAAAGAAAGCGCAAAGCCGCCGAAGTTCACGCCTGGCCGCGTTCACTCACAGGCTTGGAGAAGATCTCGGTCAGGATAATGGCCCGGCGCATATCGGCAACGTTTGGGCGGGCTCCGCCGGTTCCGAGAAGCGCCGCAAGCCCCGTCCGGGCCGGTCGCGAAGGATGCCCGACGGCGGTGTCCTTGATGGAGAAGGCGTCGATGGTGTCGGCCACGATGCGGCGCGGGGCGGCGGGTTCGACGGTGAACGGCGGGCGGACGAACTCGGCCGGGGCATCTTCGCGGCGCGTCGCTGGGGTGCGC
>CAYZFW010000546.1:0-2292 GCA_964477615.1 uncultured Phycisphaeraceae bacterium
GAACTGCCACCACTCCAGCCCGTGGCGGGCGCTGGTGGGGAAGGCGTGGTGGTTGTTGTGCCAGCCTTCGCCCAGGGCCAGGACGCCGAAGATCGGGTTGTTGCGGCTGTGGTCGTTGCTCTTGTAGTCCCGCTTGCCCCAGATGTGGCACACGCTGTTGACGCTCCAAGTCACATGGTGCACGAGGAACACTCTCGCCAGGCCACCCCAGACGAAGCCCAGGAACGCGCCGGTCCAGGTGCCGGTGATCGCCCCGGCGATCGCGGTGGGGATGAGCAGCCCGATCAGCACCCACAGCGGGAACAGGTTGGCGATGGCGACGACCAGTTTGTCCCGCTTCAGGTCAGGGACGTAGCGGTCAAGGTCTGAGGGGATCTGATCAAACATCCAGCCGAGGTGGGCGTGCCAGAAGCCCTTGATGACGGCGAGGACGCCTCCGCCGTGCATGTTGGGGGAGTGCGGATCGTCGTGGCCGTCGGAGTGCTGGTGGTGCTTGCGGTGCGAGGCGACCCAGCGGACCAGCGGTCCCTCGACCGCCATCGAGCCCAGCACGCCGAGGACGAACGTGGCGATGCGACCGGTTTCGAACGACTTGTGCGTGAACAGGCGGTGGTAGCCCACGGTGATGCCCAGCCCCGTGGCCAGGTACATCGTCACCAGCAGGGTGAGGTACAGCCACGAGAACCCCCACCCCCACGTGGACCAGATGGCGAATCCAAGGCCGATCAGCGGCGTGACGACAACAACCAGAACAACGGTGCGCATGGCGAGCGACGCGGGCTCGCGGTCGTCCGGCGAAGAGTGGATCACGTGCAAGGTCGAAACTCCGAGCGGAAGGAACGGGGGGATGGCCGAACGGGTACCGGGTAGGGCACGGGGCCGGGTGGTGTGGGGGGCGGGGGGCGCGTCGCCCCGGAGAGACACGATCATAGACGTTCGGCCCGAGGCGTTCGGGGACTTCACCTGTCGCGGATGCAGGCATCAAAGACGAAAGAGCGAGAATTCACGCGGCAGCGACACGCCCTTTGCATCCGTCCCGACACCCACCCCAAGGTGCCCCTCCCGCGCTCCTTTCTGATGCCAAGTGCCCAGTCCCCAGTGCCTTCCCCGGAAACACAACGACCGCCCCCTGTGCAGGGCGGTCGGTTGGTCGCGTCGATGCTCTGTTCTGTGAGGAACTGTTGAGGTAGAGCGTGACCGCGTTCGAGGCTTGGCAGAAGCCGGGCCGGCCCTGTCAGGGGGCGTCTCGGCTGGAGATTCGTCATACGACGAACCAGAGCTGGGAATCCGAGGCCCGGGCGTGTGGGACCGGGCTCGGTGTCGGACGCTTTCGGTCATCCTGGCGCGGCGGGCACGTTCCTGCCCACCAGGTTCGCATCCCACCGCGCCGGGACGCCGAAAGCGGAGCCGACTTTCAAAGGAACTTGCGGGTTCTCACCCGACCGTTCCATCCCCCATTCCCTATCCCCATCCATCAGCCCGGCGTGGTGAACCGGGCCGCTTTCTCTGCCTGTCTTCTCCACCCGTCCCTCGTCGCCCTTTTCCATGAAGGCGTTGTCGGGGCGGGTTTCTCTCGCTCGCTTCCGCGAACGGTCGTTTCGGCCCGCGAAGGTCGAAACAACCGGCTGTCTTTCTCCACCGCCAGACGATCCGGCGAGGCAGAGGGGTAATTGCAAGGGTTGTGCCAAAGGCGGAATGCGGTCCAACGGGGCGGAATCGGGGTTTGGCCCCCTTTGATTATGCCTAATCACAATAAATATTGTGATATTTCGTAGTTGACTCGGTGATTGTGATTAGACATAATTGGTCCGTGCAGCAGATCAATCCCATCGGACCGGCCTTCGTTCCGGGAATCCTGCCCCGATTAGGGGTCGGGGTACTTGTGGTGGACGCCGTGGGAACGGTGCTGCTGGCCAACCGCGCGGCCATGGACCGGGTTGGGGCGGGGCCGTCGATTGAAGGGAAGCCGCTGGCGCAACTGTTTGAGGGTGGGGAGACGGTGATGGACCGGCTGGCGGCGCTGGCTCGGTCGGCGTCGCCCAGGGCGATGGTGCAGGGGTGCCGGCTGCTGCGGCGCGGGCACGAGGGCGGCGGGGCGGGCGCGGGGGGCGGGGCTTCGACAGTGGATCTGATTGTGGACGTGGACGGCGGAGGCGGTGCCGGGGGCGGTGCCGGGGGCGGTTCCAGCCCGACGTTCGTGGTCACGCTGATCGACGGCGACGAGCGGGCGGCGCTCCAGTCCGAGCTCGCGCGTTTGCAGGCGGCGCTCGCGGCGAGCGAACGGGCGCGGGA
>CAYZFW010000547.1:0-2273 GCA_964477615.1 uncultured Phycisphaeraceae bacterium
GAATCTGGACGCGGTGCCGGGGAAGGCGAACTCGTGGATCGCGCGGCATGCGCGGGTGCGGCTGACGGCGGCGGACTCGGGGCGGGTGCCGGCCGCGTGGGAGCGGGTGCCGCCGATCGTGCGCGGGGCGGCGAAGTGCTCGATGTCCGCGGCAGAGGCACGGGTGGCGCTGGGGCTTTCGGCGGAGCGGCCGGTGCTGCTGGTGACGGGGGGGAGTCAGGGGGCGGGGTCGCTCAATGGGTTTGTGACGGCGTTTGCCGCGGCGCACGCGGAGGTACTGCGGCGTGGCGGGTGGCAGGTGCTGCACCAGACGGGCAAGGGTGAAGAGGAGAAGGCGCGGGCGGCGTACGCGGCTGCGGGCGTTGATGCCGACGTGCGGGCATTCCTGACCGACATGGCGTGCGCGTGGGGCGCGGCGACAGTGGCGGTGGCGCGGTGCGGGGCGAACACCGTGGCGGAACTATGGGCGAACCAGGTGCCGTCGGTGCTGCTGCCTTACCCATATCACCGTGATGAGCACCAGAAGTTCAACGCCGAGCCGCTGGAGCGGTGCGGGGGCGCGGTGGTGTGCAAGGACTTTGTGGATGTCGAGCGGAACCTCGCGGCGAACGGGGCGGCGCTGCTGCGGGTGATCGAGGGGGAGGGAGAGATCGCGCGGATGCGGGCGGCGCTGGCGGGGTTGGGTGAGGCGGATGGGGCGCGGCGGGTGGCGGCTCGCCTGGTTGAAATGGCGGGGTGAGCGCGCGGGATCGGAAACGAATCGTATCGCCGTCTCGGCCCCCAAGCGACCGAGCCAGCGGTGGCACGTTGGACTCAGCGCTGGTTTGCGGGAAAGGTGCGAGGCACGGCGCGGGCCTGTTCGGACCCGAGAGGCTCAGCGCTTCTCGATGGGCGTGTAGCTCACGTCGTGGGGGCCAACGTAATCTGCGTCGGGGCGAAAGAGGCGGTTGTCGCCGAGTTGCTCGATGATGTGCCCCGCCCAGCCGGCGATGCGGCCGGCGACGAACATCGGGGTGAACAGGTCGAGTTTCAGGCCGATGCAGTGGTACGTCGTGGCCGAGTAGAAGTCGACGTTGGGGTAGATGCCCTTGGCGGCGACGGCGTTCTCCATCACCTGCTCGATGGCGTGGCTCTTCTCGTAGAGGCTTTCGTTGCCGGTGTCCTTGGCGAGCTGCTTGGCGAGGACTTTGAGGTGGGTGGCGCGGGGGTCGTAAGCCTTGTAGATGCGGTGCCCGAAGCCCATGATCTTGTCCTTCTTCGCCAGCTTTTCGAGCACGTACTTCTCGGCGGCGGCGACGGAGGGGATCTCGTTGAGCATGACCATCACGCCCTCGTTGGCGCCGCCGTGGAGCGGCCCGCGAAGGCTGCCGGTGGCGCCGGTGAGGGCAGAGTAGATGTCGCTCTGGGTCGAGGCGATGACGCGGGCGGTGAAGGTCGAGTTGTTCAGGCCGTGGTCGGCGTGGAGGATGAGGCAGACGTCGAGGGCCCTGGCCATGGTGGGCGTGGGGCGCTGGCCGTTGAGCATGTAGAGGAAGTTCTCGGCGATGCCGAGCTTCGGATCGGGCTTCACCAGCGGCAGCGCGCGGCGGTGGCGGTCGAAGTAGGCGAGGATCGTCGGGGCGCACGCGAGGGCCTTGAGGGCCTTGTCACGCAGGCTGGCGGCGTCGATCTTGTTGGGGGTGCTGTCGTACAGACCCAGCGCGGAGATCATCGTCCGCATGACGTGCATGGGCTGCGCGTCTTTGGGCGTGGCCTGGAGGAGCTTCACGAGTTCCGCGGGCGGCTCGTAGTTGGCGCGGATGGCGGACTCGAACGCCGCGAGTTCGCTCTTATTGGGGAGGCGGAGGTTCCAGAGGAGGAAGACCGTCTCCTCGAAGGTGGAGTTCGAAGCGAGCTCCCCGATGGGGATCCCAACGAATTCGAGGATGCCGGCCTCGCCGTCGATGAACGAGAGGCGGGTTTCGGCGGCGACAACACCTTCGAGGCCTTTGACAGCGAGAGCCATAGGGGGCGATACCTTCAGGGTTTGGCGATTGGCCCGGCGAACGCGGATCGGGCGGGGGGACGAGGTTGGGGAACGAGACTATAGAGGTGGTTCCGGGGGGGGGCAATCGGGGTTCGGGGTATGGGGTTCGGGGTTCGGGATGGGGAAGGGAGATCGGGGTAGCCGATCGGAATGTGCGTAGGGTTCTCGCGCGAAGGATGAGGACTGCGTCGAGCAACGGTGCAGTACCACGCAATGCCCGGCAGCACGCACCAAAACCCAATACCCC
>CAYZFW010000548.1:0-2267 GCA_964477615.1 uncultured Phycisphaeraceae bacterium
CGCTGTCGCTGGACAGGCTGGGCGAACTCGCTCGCCACGTCGAGACGCTCGCCAGGCGTGAGGATGCTTCGGTGTGCATCGTGACCGGCGCCGGCCCCACCTTCTGCGCCGGGATGGACCTGAAGGCCGTGCTGAAGGAACCCGGCGCACCCCTGCGACTCCTCTCGGCCATCGCCGAACTCACCATCGCCATCCGCAGGCTCCCGCAGGTGACGCTCGCCCGCGTGAACGGCGCGGCCATCGGCGGCGGCTGCGGCCTCGTCAGCGTGTGCGACATCGCCGTGACGCACCCGGAAGTCAAGATGGGGTTCCCGGAGGTCGATCTGGGCGTCTGCCCCGCGGTGGTGGCTCCGTGGCTGGTGCAGGCCATCGGCCCCGGCGCGGCGCGGCGGGTGCTGCTCGAAGGGGGCACGATGAACGGCGTGCGGGCGCTCGAACTCGGCATGGTCTCGGAGATCGTCCCGCTGGAGCAACTCGATGCCGCCGTGCGCGAGCGCGCCGAGCGCATGGCCAAGGCCGGTCCGCATGCGCTCCGGGCCACGAAGAGATTGCTCAATGAACTCGCGGGCGAGGCGCTCGAGGCCGCCGTCCGCAAGGGGGCCCACATCTCCGCGGAAGTTGTTGCCGGCGAAGAAGCCCAGCGCATGCTCGGGAAGATCTACGGGGGATGATGGTCACATGGCGGCCGCAGCAAAGAAATCAATCGGAACGGTGCCCGACGACCGCGGCACATCTCGCCCCGTCGTCGCCGTCACCGAGCTCTTTAGCGACTCCAGAATGAACGATCCGGCATTCGCGGCGGTGTGCGAGCGCGTCCTGCGGCTGAAGTCGTCCGGGATGCGGATCGGTCGAACCATCGTTGTCGCTGTGCTCGTCGCGCTCGGGATCGCTGCGGTGTCGATCGTGCTGAGGAATTTCACCGGGGTGCGATCTCCCTCCTGGGTTCCGGGTGTGGTCACCAGCGTGTTCCTGGTCATCTTCACGACGTGGTACCTGCGCCGGTTTGAGAAGAAGAACGCCCCTGAAGTGGCCCGCATCCTGCTGGCCGACGGCCTTTGTCCTTCGTGTGCGTACACCCTCGCGGACATCCCGGCCGAGCCCGACGCGTGCATCGTCTGCCCTGAGTGCGGCGGAGCGTGGAGCAGCGGGCGCGTTGTGCGACAGACGCGGTATCAGGAGCACACCAAAGGCAGCCCACGCGTCCGCGGCCTCAAGACCGTCTGGCATACCGGGATCGGAACGGGAGCGGTCCACATCACCGACGACGCCGGTTGCGAACGCCCGCTCGCTTCTCCCCGGCTCAAGCGAGAGATCGCCGTCGCCACGGGCGAGCGACGCGAGCGGCTTATCGCCGCAGCGAAGGCGAACCTGACTGGCGGGCGCATCGTCCGGTGGGGCATCGGCGGCGTCTACCTCTGCGCGGGGCTGGGCATGTTCGTCTTCGTCTACCAGAACGTGCCAATCAAAGCAGCATGGATCGCCGCGTCCGTCGCCGCGGTGCTCGCCGCATCGTTCGGGGTGTTCTTCCTGCGCGGCTCGGCGGGCGTGACGGCACCATGGATGCGGAAGCGGATGCTCGCACGCGGGCTATGCCCCTCGTGCGCCGCTGATCTGCCGGCCCCCCTGTCCGCACCTTCCGGAACTGACCAAAGCCACCCGGGACACACCCAAGTCTGCGCTGAGTGCGGCGGAATGTGGAATCACGCCCCGGGCCCCGCATAGCTGCCAGGGCTGGCCCTTTCGCGCCTCCCCGGGTTGTTATGATGCAACCGTCCGCCCCCGCCGCGCCCCATGCGTGTTCTATCGATCCGGACCGTCCGGACAGCACCTTCATTCGGCGCGGCGCGGGCCCTCGGTCACAAACTCGGGGGGGATTCCGTGGAGGTCCGCATGATCCGTGCCGTCAACCGCTCGCTCGCCGTGCTCACGCTCCTCTGCTCCGCGGCGATCGCCCGGGCCGAGTACGCCGAAGTCACGCTGAAAGACGGCCGCACCTACGCCGGGGAAGTGGTTGAAGAAACGAAGTACAAGGTCGTGCTCCGCGTGCGCATCGGGCAGATGGAATCGCCGATGACATTCACGCTGGCGGAAGTGAAGTCCATCGACCGCCTGAAGAAACCCGACGCCCCGGCGGCGGACCCCAAGAAAGAGGGCAGCCCCGCCGCGTCCACCAAGCCGAAGGAGAAGGAGTCGGGCGGCTATGCCGTCGTCCCGCTGCGACAGGACTTCGGCACCTACATCACCGCCCAGTTCGTCGAAGAGGCCTT
>CAYZFW010000549.1:0-2261 GCA_964477615.1 uncultured Phycisphaeraceae bacterium
CCGGCTGTCGCGCGAGGGCGGTTGGGGAGCCGTGCTGAACACGCAGGCCGGGCGGGCCTGGGCCGAAGGATGGTGGGCCACGGCTTTCGCGGGCATCGATGTTGACCGATAAAGTGGGTCCGCAGTCCGAAGCGGCCCGATGCGTTGGGCCTTCCCCTTTGCTGGAGATCAGATGTCCGCCCCAGGAAACCCCGACGCCGAGGCCCCGCTCGCTCGCCCCGACTCCGACGAGACGCTGTCGACCTCGCTGAACAAGCGCTGGGTCTGGAAGATGTTGGCGTTCCTGCTGGCGATGCTGGTGCTGGGGGTGTGGGGCGCGTACGACGCGCTGAGCCTGTACCCGCAGCGCGGGCTTGATTCCGCCGAGTACTTCCAACTGAAGTACCTCGAAGAGGCGGACAAGACCGGCGGCGTGACGCTCTCGGGTGTCAAGACGCCCGCGACCGAACTGAAGCGGCTGGAAGAATCGACGCCGACACAGAGCCTCGACATCGCACGCTACCGCTGGCTGGAAGCGCTCTCGCTGGTGCGGAACCTTGAGAAGATGGAGTCGCAGCTCGCCTCGGGCCAAACGCCCGATCCCGGGCCGGACACCTCGATGCCGGATGCCGCGAACAAACTCGCGGAGTTGAAGAAGAAGTGGGGCACAAAGAACCAGCCCGCGGCGCTCTCGGCGTTTGATATCCCCGTGCAGTACCTCTTCATGGCGATCGGCTTGGGCCTGTCGGTGTACATCGTGCTGTTCCTGCTGAAGTGCAAGGGCACGAAGTACCGCTACCAACCCGCGTCGATGCGCCTCACCATGCCGGGGGGCAAGTCGTTCGTCCCGGCGGAGATCGAGGAAGTCGACCGCCGCCTGTGGCACAAGTTCTTCGTCGAACTCAAGGTGAAGGGCATCGGCCCGGTGAAACTCGACCTGCTGCGCTACGCGCCCTTGGAAGAGTGGTTCCTTGAGATGGAGAAGAACGCTCCCGGCTACGTCCCGCCCGAAGAGGAAAAGGACAACGAGACCCCCGCTTCGAAAGACGAGCCCGTCGCTTCGGAACAAGTGAGCGGATGACCCCGATCCTCGTCGCCTCCGGCGTCACGCTGTTCAACCTGCTGTGCGTCGCGCTCACGCTGCTGCAGCTCCCCGGTCTGTGGCTGATGCTGCTGTGCGCGCTGCTGGTCAAGCTTCTGTACCCGGTCGAGATGTTCGGCTGGACGACGCTCGGCATCGCCGCGGGCGTGTGCCTGCTGGCGGAGGTGAGCGAGTTCGCCGCCGGCGCGGTGGGGGCGCAGCGCGCCGGGGCGACCAAACGCGGGATGTGGGGCGCGGTGATCGGCGGCGTGCTGGGCGCGCTGGTCGGCACCGTGACGATCCCGATCCCCATCATCGGCACCCTGATCGGCGCCGCCCTGGGTTCGGGCCTGGTCGCGGCAGGCTTCGAGCTCACGCGCAAGGACGCCAGGATGGACCACGCCGCGAAAGTCGCGGGGGGTGCGGCGATCGGGCGGTTCACCGCGGCGCTGCTGAAACTCGGCTTCGCGGCGGTGCTCGCGGTGTTGCTGTCGTGGGCGGCGTGGGCGGCCTGAAGACGCGGAGTACCGAGTCTACTTCTCACTCGCTGGCCCAAGGAACCAGCACACGCCCACTGCGTTAATCACAACGATCGCCGGCGCCATCAGATCAACCCCCGCACGGGCAATAGAGCGCGCCTCTCGTCTCAGCGCTGCCGGACACGCTGCACATCAACATCCCTCCGTTCTATCTTCGCTTTGACGCTTTGCCACTTTGCGGCTTTGCGACAGCTTCGCCCCGACCGCCCACCACCATCCCGATGTACATCTCGTGGTCCGTCTCAAAGTCGAGGTGCATCAGCACGCGGCAGTCCAGCGCCCACGCGCACCGCTTGATCACGGGCGAACCGGTCGCAATCGATTCCACTTCCATCGAGATGAAAGGATCGCTCGCCGCGTCGCCCATCCGCGACGGCGCGAGAACGCCGGTGGCCTGACCGTTGACGGTCCCGCCCACACCGCCAAGCGCGGTCCGATCGAACATCCGCGCCAGCACCCGCTCACCCTCACCCAGCGCACACAGCGCGAACGAATGGCTGTCGCGGATCAGCGGCGAGATCGGGTGCCCCTTCATCAGCGCCACGCACACGCTCATCGGCGCATCGGCGCAGCACATTACTCGGCGAACCACCACCCCGAGGCGCGAGGTCTCGTGCCGCGAGGTCATGACAAACTCACCGCCACGGTTCAAGCGTGAAACC
>CAYZFW010000550.1:0-2259 GCA_964477615.1 uncultured Phycisphaeraceae bacterium
GCCTCCAGCATCACCAGCGTCACGCCCATGGTCGCGGCCGGCTGCACCTTGCCCGTGCTCGTCTTGATGAAGTCCCGGCCGGTCAATCCCGCCTGGATCGAGAGATCGGACGCGAGGCGCACAAGGTCATACGTCTCGAGCTCGCCGGTTTCCAGAATCACCTTCAGGTGCGCACGCCGCGTCGAGTCCGGCGCATCCTGCCCCCCCACCACCGTCGTCGCGCACACCCGTTTCACCGCGGCGATCTCCGCCTGCATCTCGTCGTGCCGGCCCGCCAGAAACGTGCCGCGCGAAATCACCATGTCGATCTCATCGGCCCCGGCCTCAATCGCCCGGCGCGTGTCATCAAGCCGCACATCGATCGGGTACTGACCGCTCGGGAACCCGGTGGCGACGCTGGCGATGTGAACGCCGCTGCCCGCCAGAGCCGCCGCCGCCGTGGGGACCATCGCCGGATACACGCACACCGCGGCGACGCTCGGCAGCGTGTCGTCCTTCACATCGGGCGTGATCGCCTTGGAGCACAGGCTGCGAACCTTCTCGGGCGAATCCTTCCCTTCGAGCGTCGTGAGATCGAGCATCGAGAGCGCCAGACGCAGCCCGGCTTCCTTCGCGGCGTTCTTGATCGAACGCTTTGTGAACGAAGCGGCACGCTGGTCGGCCATCACGCGATCAACACTGGGGGAGGGCATCGCGGGATTCTAGCGCCGGAACGGCCACCCTCGTGCGGCGTGGCACCGAAGTCCATTCCGATCGACTTCGGTGCTCTTGTCCTCACTGAACGCACTTCGGGGAGCACCGATGTCACCCTCGGAAGGCCGACATCGGTGGCACGGCGTCGTTTCCTCACTCCCCCATCGCGATGACCGAAGCCACCGCGATCCCCCCCGCGTGCGAGATCGACACTCGCCACCCCGTGATACCCAGTTCCGCGGCACGTGCCGCAGCGGAGCCGGCCAGCGTGAGCCGCGGCGCACCCGACGCCTCGCGCACCGTCTCGATGTCGGTCCACGACACCCCGCCGGAGAGCCCGGTGCCGAGCGCCTTCAGCACGCCCTCCTTCACCGCGAAGCGCCCGGCCAGATACTCGACACGGCGCGGCCCGTCGCCCGCCTCCTCGGCCTCGCGCGCCGTGAAGCAGCGATCAAGAAACCGGCGCGGGTGATCCCCCAGCACCGCGGCGACGCGTGCCACTTCGACGAGATCAATGCCGTGGGAGATGATCCGCATGCGAGGAAGAGAACTGATTTGCGGGAAACAATACGCCGAGTTGGCACGCTTCTTCAGGCAGAGGCACGCCCGACACCTTTCGTACCCAGTGTCTCGGCACAGCGGCACTACACGTGAGCGGCTCCGCGACTCGGTGTTGGTGTGCGAAGTGCGGCAACGTGTTTCCCGGACGTTGGCCCAACCTGTCCCAATTTCGGGGTTTGGAATGTCCCCCGTTTGGAGTATCTTTTTCCCGGGCTGCGGGGTTTCGCGGCCAGGGAGATCCTCTCGATGAAAACGGCGTTCGTTCGTTCGGCCGCGGCAATCGCCCTCGCAATCATCTGCGCACACCCGGGCACCGCCAACGCCGCAACCTGGTACGTCGACGACGACGCTCCCGGCGGCGGCACCGGCACCTCATGGACCAGCCCATTCAACACCCTCCAGGCCGCCCTCACCGCCGCAGCGGCGAGTGGGGATGAGATCCGTATTGGCCGCGGCACCTACAGACCTGCCGGCCCCGGCGGCTCACGCACCGCCACCTTCCTCGTCAACAAGTCCGTCACCATCAAGGGCGGCTATTGCGGCTACAACGACCCGAACAACAACAACCCTGACAACACCTGCGCAGGCCCGGGCGGCACCATCTTCAGCGGCGACCTCAACGGCAACGACGCCGCCAACTTCGCCAACAACGCCGAGAACTCTGTCCGCGTCGTCACCGTCTCCGGCATCGTCGCCGTCCGACTCGAAAACCTCACCATCTCCGGCGGCAACGCCAACGGCGCCTCCGTCACCGGCGGCGGCCTTTTCGTCGTCTTCGGTGCCACCATCACCTGCGACCGCGTCAACTTCACCGACAACCACGCCGACAGCTGGGGCGGCGCCGTCGACCACAACGGCACCGCAACCTCCGTCTACAAGTATTGCCTCTTCGACCGCAACCGCGCCGGCCAGTACGGCGGTGCCGTCAGCCTCTCCAGCGGCAACGGCGCTCGCATGGGCATGTGCAAGTTCCACCGAAACACCGTCACCACCGCCGCTACGGGC
>CAYZFW010000551.1:0-2254 GCA_964477615.1 uncultured Phycisphaeraceae bacterium
TGTGGGGGTGTTCCGCTTGGGGGGTGCGGGGGTCCGGCGTCCGGGGCGGGCCCCGCTGGCTATTCCCCGCGTTCGCGGGGCACGGCGAGGACGCCGTACCCCGGCACCCAGTGTGGCGTGACCCGGGCGAATCGCGATAACGATGCGAACTATTTGTTGTCGTTGTCGCCGCCGCGTGAGAACACGACGGGCACCTTGAGCACAGGGCGTTTGCGCCATTCTTCGCTCGGGCGGCTCCACCACAAGAGGTCGGAGGCTTCGAGGCCGGCCATCGGGTCTTCGCTCGGGACGGCCTCGTCGAAGCGAGCGGGTGCGCCGGCGGCCGCGGTCACGTCTTTCAGCAGCTTTTCGAGCCGCGCGGCGATAGCGGCGCGGTCGCTGGTGGACTCGAGAGCGACCACCACCGCGTAACGGGTGCTGAGCAGGTCGGCGCCGCGTGCGGCGGGGTTGATGCGGGGCGTGGCGTAGGGGTAATCAGGGGTGTTGTCGAGGCCGGGGGGGAGTTCGGTTGGCGCTTCGCTGGCGGAGGCGAGCAGGCCGCCGTTGCCCTTGGCGGCGGAGACCACGCGGGCGTTCATCTCCTTGCTGGGCGAGGCGTCGACGAGCACGCGGAGTTTGCCGGCGATCAGGAGCTCCACGGCCCGCTCCCCGGAGATCGCTGGGCCATCGGAGTCACCGAGTTTGGAGGTCCACTCGCGCAGCAGGCTCGAACTGGAGTCGTTGATGGAAGCGAGCGTGGTGGTGGGCTGCGGGTTCATCGCGGCAAGCGGCGGGCCGACGTCGTTGACATCAAAGCCGTAGCGCAGGGCGATCTCGGATCGGGCGGCGAGCACCGGGTCGGCTTCGATGAGTTTGCCCTCGGCGCGGAGGCGGTTCTCCTCCGTGCGGTCGATCTCCATGTAGGGCATCCGCGTGGGGACGAACTCGTTGACGGTGCCCTGCGGCCCGACCTTGCCGACGAGGAACCACACCCAGCCGCCAACGACGAGCAGGGCGAAGGTGGCGGCGACGGCCATGGCGCGGCGTCGGGCGGCGACGCCGTGGGAGTCGGCGGTGCGGAGTCGGCCGGCGTTGGCGGAGTCCTCGTTCATGCGGTGCATGTCCTGGGTGCGGGCGATGAGCACGGCCTGTTCGGCGAGGTCTTTCGGTGCCGATTCGTCGAACGATTCGCCGAGTTGCTTCAGCATCGAACGCTGCTGCATCATGCGGCGAAGCTGGTCGGTGAGGCCCTGGTCCGATGCGACGGCGGCGCGGACTTCGCGCTCTCGCGCGGGCGAGAGCGAGCCTTCCACGAGGTCGAGGAGGTCGGATTCGGTGGGGCGGGGGGACAACGCGGGGGTCGGGGTACGGGGTTCGGGGTGCGAGTCGGGTCAAAGAACCGGGCGCGGCGATGCTCGGACGCGCGACTGGCGTTCAAGTTCCCTTAGGCTGCAATGATACCCCCGATCATCTGCCGAACCAGATATCTGTTCCGGTGCGTGGTTGCCTGCCGCCCACGGCGGTACCCCATTCCTAGCCCCGATTCTGGATCCCCCCATCCAATGACCTTGCCACAAACTCCTCGTACTTCTGGCGAAGGGAAGTCCGGGCCCGGAACAGGCGGCTCTTCACCGTGCCTGCTGGGACATCGAGGATCTCGGCGATGTGGTGGTAGTCCAGCCCCTGCATGTCACGCAGGATCAGCAGGGCGCGCTGCTCGGGATCGATCTCCGCGAGGGCGGCGTAGAGGTGCTGGAGGGACTCGCTGAGCTGCGCGCGCTCTTCGGCGGGGCGTTCGCGTACCGAGCCGGCGACGTAGCGGCGGGCGCCGGTGGTGCCGAGGCCGGGGTTGGTTTTGCCGCCGAGTGTGGTGCCGCAGTTGGTGCCGTCGGCCCCGCCGGAAGGGCCGGAGAAGAGTCGCCCGAGGAGGCCGCCGAGGAAGGTGTCGCCGCCGAAGGCGCGGAAGACGCCGGACATGCCCATGTGGGTGCCCGATGCGCCGGGGTCGCCCACGGCGTCGAGCGAGACGGTTTTGCGTAGTTTTCCACGGCGGAAACTGGTGAGGCACACGTTCATCGCCACGCGCGTGAGCCACGTGGTGAACTTCGAGCGGTGGTTGAACTGGTCGAGGCTCTTGATGACGCGGAGGAGCGTCTCTTGCGCCAGGTCCTCGGCGAGGTCGCGGTCGGCGGTCATACGCAGGCACACGGCGAAGACGCGGTCCTGGTGGATGGTAAGATGTTCGTTTAGGGATTGATTTTCGATGTTGGTGTAG
>CAYZFW010000552.1:0-2253 GCA_964477615.1 uncultured Phycisphaeraceae bacterium
GCCAGGTGCCACGCGATCGCCTCGCCCTCGCGGTCCAAGTCGGTCGCGAACCAGATCTCGCTCGCGGCCTTGGCCGCACGCTTCAACTCGTTGACCGTCTTCTCCTTGCCCTCGAGCACCTGGTAGGTGGGCTTGAAGCGATGTTCGAGATCGACGCCGGGGACGGGGTTCTTGACGCCCTTGGGGTTCTTGCTGGGCAGGTCGCGGACGTGACCGACCGAGGCCTTCACCACGTAGTCGGAGCCGAGGTACTTGTTGATCGTCTTGGCCTTGGCGGGCGACTCGACGATGACCAGCTTCTTGCCCTTGGCCGAGCCGGAACCGGACGATTCCACGCCGTCATCCGCGGCATCAATCACGCCGACCGCGCTGGCGGACTTGCCCCCCGACTTCCCCTTGGCAGGGGCCTTGGTGGCGGCGGTCTTCTTGGTGGTGGTCTTCTTGGCCATAGGCGAAACAGGGGAACGTACGGGACGAGGCAGAGGATCGATCAGGGACCGGCCATATCGGGCCAGCCGTGGGTGTGGGATGATCTAAATAGAGGATAGGGTGCCAACGCCGGTTTGTCGGCCAGCGCGGAAGGTCACCCCGGCGCGAAGCGGTCTGGGGAGGCAATCTCACCTCGAGAACGACCTCTAGCCCCTGGAATCAGTTTGTTATCGGACTTTTGGAATCGCGCTCGAGATGCAGGGCCGCCACGATTCGCTCGATCGCCGTCGGTTGATCAGAGGATGCCCCATCCAGCCAGACCGCCCCCGGGACCATGCGGAACCGCTTCAGCCAGGTCCGCTGGTTCTTGGCGAACCGCCGGGTTTCGATCTTGATCCGCTCCACGGCCTCCTCGATCTGAGCGTGCGACCCGCCTCGATCCAGGGCGTCGATGAGTTGTTTGTAGCCGAGGGCCTCGCGGGCCTGCGGGCCCAGCGCGCGAGAGGCGTGGAGCGCGCGGACCTCGTCGACCAGGCCGAGCGCGACCATCTGCTTCACGCGGGCGTTGATGCGCCGGTTGATCTCCTCGCTGGGCCATTCGAGGCCGACGATGAGAGCGTCGGGGCGGACGGAACCGGCTTCGGCGCCATCGCTCCCTGCCCCGGGAGTCCCGCCCCACTGCCGCTGGTGCGCGCTGATGGGCGTGCCTGTGAGCCGGAAGACCTCGAGGGCGCGCACGGTGCGGCGCACGTCGTTGAAGTGAATACGCGCGGCGGCGGCGGGGTCCACACGTTCGAGTTCATCGCGCCTGGCGCGGGGGTCCATCGATGTCAGTTCGGAGCGCAGGGCCTCGTCCGCCGCGGGGCCGTCGAAGAGGCCTTCAAGGAGTGCTTTGACGTACAGGTTCGTGCCGCCGACGACGACGGGGACGACGGCGCGGGCGCGCAGTTCCGTGATGCACGCCTCGGCCCGCCTCAGCCACTGGTCGACGGTGAAGGGCTCGCATGGTTCCACCAGGTCGAGCAGGTGGTGCGGCACGCCGCGGCGCTCGTCGTGGGTGGGCTTGGCGGTGCCGATGTCCATCCCCCGGTAGACCTGCATGGAATCGGCGGTGACGACTTCGGCGGGCGCGCCTCGCGCGACAAGCGCAAGGCACAGATCGACGGCGAGGCGCGTCTTGCCGCCGGCGGTTGGGCCGATGATGACGGGGAATCGTTGGGGTTCCTGAGGCAAAGTCGGAACGGTGGCAAAGGCAGCTCGACCCGGCCCATCGCCCGAGGACGGTCGATGGCCCGGCGTCCGGGGATTGGGATCGCGCGCGGGACGCGTGATCGGGCACAAAGGTAGGTGGATCGTCGCGTTCACGCGCGTCAAAGAAAACGACCCGCCTCGGGGGCGGGTCGCGGTGGAGCGGATCATGCTTCCGAAGAGCGTCGGCTTACGGGCAGGGTTGGCCGAAGCGTCCGAGGAAGGTGGTGAGGTCGGAGGTGTTGACCTGGCCGTCGCCGTTGAGGTCGCCGCCGGTGTAGGGGGTTTGCGGCGAGCCGAAGTCGCCGAGGAAGATGGTGAGGTCAGCGGTATTGACAAACCCGTCGTAGTTCAGGTCGCCGATGCACGCGGGAACCACCGTGAGCAGTACGGGGTTCGTGGCGATGCTGCCGCAATGGCCGTCGATGAGGCATTGGTAGAAGCCATTGTCCGTCGGGTGCGCCGCGGCGAGAGCACACGTCTGAACTCCAGTCACTCTTCACAATCTCGTATGACGGCTTATGCGTGAAAAATGGGGGGGGGGGGGGGGGGGGGGGGGGGGGGGGGGGGGGGGGG
>CAYZFW010000553.1:0-2242 GCA_964477615.1 uncultured Phycisphaeraceae bacterium
GTTCGGGGGTCAGGGGTGGCTGTCTGGAATCTCTCTGACTCTCTCTCCTGGCTTGCTCTCTGCTGTCTTCTTCCGCGCTCTCCGCGTGCTCCGCGTTGAGAATCTCTTCTCCCTCCGCGAACTCCGCGTCTCCGCGGTGAATCCTCCTCGGTCTTCATCCGCCGAGGAGGTCTTTCATCTTCTTCCAGAAGCCGGTGGTCTCGGGAAGGATGCCGCCTTCGGACTCTGTCTTTGCGTACTCGCGGAGGATCTTCTCCTGGGCGCCGCTGAGTTTCTTGGGGACTTCGATGCGTGTGCGGATGACGATGTCGCCGCGCTTGCCGCTGCGGAGGTTCGGGAGGCCCAGGTCGCGGAGCCGGATGGTCTGGCCGTGCTGGGTGCCTTTGGGCACGACCACGCTGGCCTTCTCGTCGAGCGTCGGCACTTCGAGGTGCGCCCCCAGCGCGGCCTGCGTGAAGGTAATGGGCATGTCGAGGATGAGGTTGTCGCCCTCGCGCTGGAACACGCCGTGGGGTTTGACGCGCAGAACCACATGGAGGTCGCCGCGCATGCCGGTGCCGTCGGGCGAAACTTCCGGAGGTGGCGGCTCGCCCTCCCCGCTGACGCGCACGGCCTGACCGTCGCTCACACCGGGTGGGACCTTGACGGAGAGTTTCCGCTTCTTGGGCACGCGTCCCTTGCCCGAGCAGGTGGTGCAGCGGTCCTTGATGACTTCGCCGCGGCCGGCGCAGTGCGGGCAGGCGGTCTGCATGCGGAACATGCCGCCCATGCCGGTCTGGATGACGACGCCGCGCCCGCCGCAGGTCGAGCAGCGGGCCGGCTTGGAGCCAGGCTTGGCGCCAGTGCCGGTGCAGGTATCGCACAGGTCGGCGCGGGTGAACTCAACGTCGTGCTCGGTGCCCTTGAGGACTTCCTCGAGGGTGATCTCGATCTCGGTCTCGAGGTCGTAGCCGCGGGCCTGGCCGCGGCCACCCCCACGTCCGCCCCCGCCGCCGTTCATGCCGCCCATCCCGCCGAAGATGTCGTTGAACATCGAGAAGATGTCCTCGACGTTCATGCGGCTGAAATCGTGGGTGGCCCCGCCCGCCCCGCCGCCGCCGGCGCGTCCGCGCAGCCCGTCGTGCCCGTACTGGTCGTAGATGCGGCGCTTGCCGTCGTCGGAGAGCACCTCGTACGCCTCGGCGGCCTCCTTGAACCGCGCCTCGGCCTCGGCGTCGCCGGGGTTGCGGTCGGGGTGGTACTTCATGGCCAGCCGTCGGTAGGCGCGCTTGATCTCCTCGCCGTCGCTGGTGCGTTCGACGGACAGGATCTCGTAGTAGTCGCGGGTGGTGGCCATGGGGGGAGGGAGGCCGTCAACGGCGGGGGTGGAATCCGAACGGGGATGGCTCCTCAGCGGGCGGATCCGCGAAGAGTCCAAATCTGACGCAAGCGATGTCGGCATCTCGCACGCTCATCGCTTCTCCCGATGGGTCGCTGCCATGGACGAGCACCGCGCCGGGCGCATCGACGAACGCCGTCACGCCGAAGCCGATCGCGGAGAACTCGCGGCCGTCACGCAGAAAGGTGGTCGAAAGCACGTTCTCGCCCGGCCTCATCTTTGTGAGAAAGGTGTTGTAACCCGACATCGCGGCGGCGCTGAATGGGAACAACTGGATGAAGAGCTTCTCTTGATCGGCGTTCACGCGGCGATCTCCCCGACACCGGAACTTGTGAGTCGGAACATCGGTCGGATGTGCCCGCCGATCTCAACCATGCCACCGTCGACCCGTTGGACATGTCCGTGCCGTTCCAGCACGTCGTACGCCGCGTCGAGGACAGCAAGTTGCCGCAAATCAATAAACGACCCCAGCGCGAAGAGGTCATAGAACATCGCGGCGGGTGCACGCCGGTGATCGGCCAGCACTCTCTGGGCGAGCGGGGGAAGTTGGTCGGTGCCGTTGCTCATGATGAGACTATAGGTTGCGCTTGGCGTGCATCTGACGGCCGCAAATCGAGCCTGCTCGCCTTCGCGCGCAGGCTCGGGGGTCTTTCGGGTGCGTGCCACTGGTTGCTTGTCAACCAGCGGCGGGTTGCTGAGGCCACTGGTTGCTTGTCAACCGGCGGCGGGTTGCTGAGGCCACTGGTTGCGAGCAACCAGTGGCACGCGGATCACGCCGTCGCGCCGGTAACCGGCTGCTTGTCTTCCTTCAGTTCCGTGATCATCACATCGGTCGTGAGCATCAGCCCCGCGACCGACGCCGCG
>CAYZFW010000554.1:0-2241 GCA_964477615.1 uncultured Phycisphaeraceae bacterium
CTGGCCCAGCCGGTGCCCGCCCTGAGCGCGATGTTCATCGACATCGAATGCAATCGTCACCGACACGCCCGCAGCGTGTCGGCGCTGTGATCCACTCGCACACACCATCGACGCCGAGCCTGTTGTCGGCGTCTCGTGAGGTCAGCACTCCCCATGCCCCAACCGCGTTCCTTCTCCAAGCGTGGCGATGCGATCCCCGTCCCCGATCTGACGACGATTCAGTTGAACGCCTATGAGCGCTACCTCCAGCTCACCAAGGGCCCGCACGAGCGGAACCCCCTGATGGGCCTCGAGGCGCTGCTGCGCGAGGTGTTCCCGATCGAGTCGTACGACGCGACGATGTCGCTCGAATACCTCTACTACACGCTCGAAGAGCCGCGCTACACCCCTGACGAGTGCCGCGAACTCCGCCTCACCTACGGCCGGCCCTTCCGCGTCGCCCTGCGCCTCAAGCGGCAGAACCACCCCGACATCCCCGAGGAGGAAATCTACCTCGGCGAGATCCCCATCATGATGGGCGGCGGCGAGTTCATCGTCAACGGCGCCGAGCGCGTCATCGTCTCGCAGATGCACCGCTCGCCCGGCGTCGACTTCTCCATCGTCTCCGATGAAGGCGACCGCCCGCTGCACTCGGCGCGGATCATCCCCGAGCGCGGTTCGTGGATCGAGCTCGAGGTGACGAAGAAGGATCAGCTGGTCATGCGCATTGACCAGTCCACCAAGATCCCCACCACCACGTTCCTCCGCTGCCTGGATGAGTCGATCGCCTCCACCAGCGCGATCCTCAGCCTGTTCTACGAAGTCAGCGAGGTCGCGTCAGACAAGCTGAAGGCCGAGTACTGGGCCGCGGACTCGATCATCGACACCGAAACCGGCGAGGAACTCGTCCACGTCGGCACGCAGATCGGCGATCGGTTGGAAGCCCTGCAGGCCAGCAGCATCAAGAAGTTCCGCGTCATCCAGAACCCCTCCGACCCGCTGATCCTCACCACCGTCGCCGAGGAAAAACTCGAGCAGTTCGGCGAGGTGACCACCAGCGAGTTCGAGGCGGCCCAGCTGAAGATCTACACCCGCCTGCGCCCCGGCAACCCGCCCCAGGTCGAGAAGGCCAAGGCCCTCTTCGCCGAGAAGTTCTACGACGAGACGCGCTACCGCCTGGGCAAGGTCGGCCGCTTCCGCATCAACCGCAAGTTCGATCTGAAGGTCCCCGAGGATCAGATGTTCATCCGCGCCGAGGACTTCCTCCGCGTGGTGCAGTACATCCTCGACCTGCGTTCGAAGCGTCCCGACCCCAAGACGGGCCGCCCCGTCGCCGTCGTCGACGACATCGACCACCTCGGCAACCGCCGCCTCCGCACACTCGATGAGCTCGCCTGCGAGGAGATGCGCAAGGGCTTCCTCAAGCTCCGCCGCACCGTCCAGGAGCGCATGAGCGTCAAGGAACCCGACGAACTGACCAAGATCGCCGACCTGGTCAACAGCAAGAGCATCAGCAGCGCCATCGATTTCTTCTTCGGGCGCTCCGAGCTCAGCCAGGTGGTCGACCAGACCAACCCGCTGTCGTCGCTCATCCACGAGCGCCGTCTCTCGGCCCTGGGCCCGGGCGGTCTCAACCGCAAGCGCGCCGGCTTCGAGGTCCGCGACGTCCACATCTCGCACTACGGGCGCATCTGCCCCATCGAGACGCCCGAAGGCACCAACATCGGTCTCATCGCCTCGCTGGGCATCTACTCCGGCATCGACGACTACGGCTTCCTGCTCACCCCCTACCGCAAGGTCGAGAACGGCAAGGTCACCGACAAGATCGTCCAGCTCCGCGCCGACGAGGAGATGAAGGCCGTCCTCGCCCCCACCGAGGCCCTCACCGACAAGCACGCTCTGGGCGAAGGCCCCATCCTCGCCCGCGTCGACGGCGAACTCGCCGAGATCGAGTCGTCGCAGGTGCAGTACGTCGACATCGCCCCCAAGCAGCTCGTCGGCGTGTCCGCGGCGCTCATCCCCTTCCTCGAGCACGACGACGCCAACCGCGCGCTGATGGGCTCGAACATGCAGCGCCAGGCCGTGCCGCTCATCAAGGTCGACCCGCCGCTGATCGCCACCGGCATGGAGAAGCCCGTGGGCTTCAACTCCGGCATGGTGGTCAAGGCACGCAACGCCGGCACCGTCACCTACGTTGACGCCGAGCGCATCATCATCGACAACGCCGACGAGTACGTGCTCCGCAAGTTCGTCGGCCTCAAC
>CAYZFW010000555.1:0-2237 GCA_964477615.1 uncultured Phycisphaeraceae bacterium
TGATGGTATACATCCAAAGAGGATATGCTTTGGATGTTTGACGCGACCGCCGGCCTCCGCTCAACCTGTCGCCTCTCGAAAAGGAGATCGCTCATGAACCGTGCACGCATCATCGTCCTCGCCTTGACTGCCGGCACCGCGCTGACGGCAGCCACCCTCGCCCAGTCGCAGCCCGCGTCCTCCGGCCAGCCGCCCGCCGGCGTTGACCCGGCCACTCACGCCGCTCACGTCGCCCAAGGTGCGGGCGCGCACGTGCCGCCCGCAGCGCAGCCGGTCGACAACGCCGAGCTCGTCAAGCAACTGGCCGAGCTCCGCACGCAGATCGCACAGCTCCAGGCCGCTCTGGCGAAGGGGCAGGCGTCGGGGAGTGCGCCGCAGCCGGCGGGCGGCATGCAGCCGGCCATGCCTTCGGGCCGCATGCCGATGGGCCCCGGCATGGGGATGAAGCGGATGGGAAGCGGGTCGATGCCTCCCGCCGGCGGCGGGATGTCGGGCATGCCCGGGATGGGTGCCAGCGGCGGGGGCATGCCGAGCGGTGGGGGCGGGGGCGGCATGGGCATGATGGACAACATGATGGGCGGTATGGGAGGTGGATCCGGCGGCGCACCCGGCATGCCTGGCGGAGGGGGCGGGGGCGGCATGATGGGGATGATGGATCAGATGATGAGCATGGGCATGTCGCGCATGGGCGGCGGCATGAGCAGCGGCGGGATGGCGTCCGCGCTCCCTGGATTCCCGGGCGCCTCGCACATCTACCACCTCGGAGCGACCGGCTTCTTCCTCGACCACGGCTCGCACATCACGCTGACGGTCGAGCAGCAGAAGCAGCTCGGCGAGATCAAGGAGCAGTCGCTCCTGAATCAAGCGACGCTGCAGCGGAAGATCGACCAGGCCGAGCAGGAGCTGTGGGACCTGACCGGGAGCGACGCGCCGGACGCGACCAAGGTCGAGGCCAAGGCGCGCGAGATCGAGCAGATCAAGAGCGAGCAGCGGATCGAGTTCATCCGCGACGTGGGCAAGGCCGCCGCCGTGCTCACCGACGAGCATCGCAAGCAACTCACGGGCATGGCGCCGCCCGCTCCAGCGCCGGCGAACCAGCCAGCTGCTATGCCCGGCATGGGTGGCGGCGGCGGCATGAGCGACATGTGAACCGGCGTTCCGGATCAGCCACAAGGAGACACCATGAGCAAGCGAGACCCCCACTGCAGGCCGGGAGGCACGGCCGTGTCGATCAAGGCCCCCGACGCGAAGCAGGTCTTCGTCGCCGGCACTTTCAACAACTGGAGCACCACGGCTCACCCCATGAAGCGGACGACCCGTGATGGCCACTGGGTGCTCGACCTCGATCTGACACCCGGAACCTACGAGTACAAATTCGTCGTGGACGGCCAGTGGTGCTGCGAGCCCGGGTGCGACAAGGCGTTCGACGGCTGCCCGGGCTGCGTCCCCAACGAGCACGGCACAATGAACCGGGTGCTCGTCGTCGAGGAACTACCCACAGGTGCGACGCCGACCGTCGGCCAGAGGCTGTGAGTGCGCCGCATGGACCCCGAGAAGGCCAGCCAGCTTCGTAGCGCCGTCGTGTGGACCGTCGTCCTCACCGCGGTGCACTTCGCGCTCGGAACGCGAACGCACGCTGTCCACGGTTTGCACATCGCGCTGGCAGGCCTGTTCATGGTGCCCGTGATCATCGCGGCGGTGGCGATGGAGCGGCGCGGCGCGCTCGCCGCCGCCGCGGCGATCAGCGGGATCTATTTGCTGCATCTCCTGCTCAACTGGCGGAACTCGCCCATGTTCAATCCCGACCAGTTCGCGTGGCCCGTGGTGTACGCTGTGGTCGGACTCACCGCGGGACAGCTTGTTCACGCCGCCAACTACCGGAAGTGGCAGCGTGACGAGGTGATCAGGAAGGCTCAGCGTACCGAGATGGTGCAAGGCCTCACCGGCCTCCTCACGGCTCTTGGCGTAAGAGACGCCGCCACGCTCGCGCACTCTCGCCGGGTTGCGGCGATCGCCGTGCGGGTTGGTGAGCAGATGGGCCTGGACCGCGGGGCGGTCTCCGACCTGCGCCTCGCGGGGCTCGTGCACGACATCGGCAAGGCCGGTGTACCCGACGACATTCTCTACAAGGACGGCCGCCTCTCGGAGGAGCAGACGGTCGTGATGCGGAGTCACGTCGATCTCGCCGTCTCCATGCTCCGGGCAATCCCGGGGACCGACGCCATCGCGAGGATCGT
>CAYZFW010000556.1:0-2230 GCA_964477615.1 uncultured Phycisphaeraceae bacterium
GAAAAAACGCGAGTGCGAAGGCGAGCCCACCGAGTTCATCTTCTACCACCGCCTCAACCGCTCACGCCCCAAACTCAGCCACTTCACGATCTACTCGGCCGAAGAAGCCCGGGCCCGCTTCGGCGAGAAGGAACTCCCCCCCTGGATCGTCGTGACCAAGCAGCGCGACCTGTGGATGTACGCGGGCGTGCGCCTGCACATCGACCGCGTCGAAAACCTCGGCACCTTTTTCGAGGCCGAGGCGCTCGTCACGCCCGCTCAACACGTGGGGCGCTGCCACGAGGCCATCGCGGAAGTTCGCAAGCACTTTGCGCCGGCGCTGGGCGAACTCATCGCCACGTCGTACTGTGATCTGCTGGCCAGCGAAATGGAAATGGGTTCCGCAGGCGTTGGCGGTGCGGGCGCGCCGCCTGTGGGTTAAGTCAATCGCACCGCAAATGAACCGCCGGAAGTCGAGCTTGGGAGTCGCCCGATGATGCTCAAGAGTTCCCTGCGGGTCTTCTGGCCCAGCTCAAATGGGCCCCGACTTCCTCCCAGCGTACGTTGGCTGATCCGCACCGAGTGGAGCGTGCTCTTGCTCTACTTCGTGTCGCACTTTCTTTCCGGCACGCCTCCCGGGCAGAACCTGCTGAAAGCAATCCCGCCCTGGATTGTGATCGCGTTTGACGCCTGCGTGTTTGGCGCCTTGATACTGGGCCTGTTTTTGGCCCTGTGGCTGGCAGATCGTTTTCAGTCACGTCTTGCGTCCGCCTCATACCGATTGTGTGTGCGCTGCCACTATGACCTCGTCGGCCTTGAACCAATCGGCCGCTGCCCGGAGTGCGGTACTCCATATGAAATAGACCGAGTGCCCGCGATGTGGCACGAATGGATTGGCCAGAAGCCGCGCTGAACGCCCAGCTTGCTGCACCTCGTCTCACCCCGTCGCAAACGCGACAAACATCTCCCCCCGCTTCTCAAAGTGCGCAAACTGATCCCAGCTCGCGCAGCCGGGGCTGAGCAGCAGCGCATCGCCCGTCTTCATCCGCCCGCGGGCAATCGCAACCGCCGCTTCCAACGTCCCGCACCGCTCCGCGCGCCCCCCGTGCGCTTCGACCGCCGCCGCGATGGCCTCGCCCGTCGCCCCGATGCAGTACACCCCCGCGCAATGTGCTGCAGGAATGACCATCGGCGTCAGATCAACCTTCTTGTCGTACCCCCCGGCGATCAGGTGAACCCGCGCTGAACCAAACCGCGCATCCTCATCCAGTGCCGCCAGGGCCATTGCCGCAGACTCCGGCGTTGTGCTCTTGGAATCATTGAAGGCGTGCCCCTCCCCCCCGGAGCCCCCGGAACCTCCCCCCAGCCGCACCATCCCCGCGTGCTGAAGACGGTGGGCAAGACCCGGAAAGCTCTCGAGCGCCCGCAGAACCCGCGCCATCACATGCGGGCGGGCCTCCTCATCGCCGGGCGCGATGAACGCCGCCACCGCCTCCGCGCACGTCCACGCATTCAAGCGGTTGTGGCTCCCCGGCAGCCGCAGGTTCGTCCCCAGCCCGTTCTCGATGTACCACGCGGGCTGTCTCAGGCACACCCGCCGCACGCCCGCCGGTACCTGCCAATTCCCCGGCGGCGAGTCCGCGTCACTCGACGCCAGCACCAGTGTGTCCCCGTCGCGCTGGTGGGCCGTGATCACGCGCTTGCTCTTCTGATAGTGATCAAACTCGGCGTGCCAATCGATGTGGTTCGGCGAGATGTTCGTCACCACCGCCGTCCCCGGCGACCACCCCGCCGCCCCCGCAAACCCCGCCCCCGCGTCCAACCAGTGCAGCATGGCGCTCGAAAGCTCCAGCACCACCCGGTGCCCGGCGGTCAGCGCCGCCAGTTCACCCAGCAGCGAGCCCCCAATGTTCCCCCCCATCACCACGCGTTCACCCATCGCCACGAGCGCATGGTGGATCATCGCCGTCGTCGTGCTCTTGCCGGCGCTGCCGGTGATCCCGATGACCCGCGATCGATCCGGCAGCCGCTCCACGAGCAGCCTGATCTCCGTCGTCACCACCACCCCCGCCGCCCGCGCCGCCCGCAAGAACCTGTTCTCCCACGGCGTCGGCACCGCCGGGTTCGCGATCACCACGTCCGTATCCGTGAAGTCGCTGACGTTGTGCCCACCCAGACGCGTGCGCACCTTCCCAGAGTCCAGCAAGGGCCGAAGCGCCGCGAGCGCCTCACCCAGCTTCTCTTCCGCAGC
>CAYZFW010000557.1:0-2213 GCA_964477615.1 uncultured Phycisphaeraceae bacterium
GGCTTGCGTTTGCCGGGGATGCCGTGGTGGAGCGGTTCGCCGGCTTTGCGGAGTTTGAGGGCCTGGGTCATCTCCGTTGCGCCGGTGTAGGCGGCGAAACCGGCCTTTGGTGCGATCCGCGATGCGAGGGCGCGCAGTTCGGTGAAGCTGGATTGAATCTCATCGGGCCCCGATGTGGAGAAGAACTCGACGTAGAGGACCGCGGCCAGCGGCTTGCCCGTGGCGGGCTGGGGCATGAGATTGACGTACGCCGCGTACTCGGTGTTCTCGCGTGAGAGGCCGATGACCATGTCGTCGAGGAGTTCGACGGCGCTGGGTTTCAAGGGGAGAATCGGCACGACGCAGGCGATGGCGTCTTCGAGCGAGTCGAAGCCCAGCACGGCCAGCCCCTTGGCTTTCGGGACCGGGTGCAGCTTTAGCGTGGCGCCGACGGTGACCGCGAGCGTGCCCTCGCTGCCGCAGATGAGATGGGCGAGGTTGATTTTCGAGAGCGGGTCCACACCTTCGCGGCGGGCGGCGTCGATGTCCTCGAGCATCATGTCCAGCGCGTAGCCGGCGTTGCGTCGGAGTGTCTTGGGGAAGCGTTCGCGGATGAGTTGCTCGTGGCGGAGGACGATGTCGATCACGCCCTCGCCGAGCTTTCGTGCAACAGGATCGCGTAGACAGTCGCCCTCGCCGAGCGACACCGGCGAGCGGCACTCGGGGGTGGCCAAAAGGACGGAGACGGCCTCGATGCTCTCGCTGGTCCGGCCGTACATGATCGAGCGGGTGCCGGCGGCGTTATTGCCGATGGCCCCGCCGATATTGCAGTGGCGCGCGGTCGCGGGGTCGGGGGCGAAGAACAGGGCGTGGCCGTTCTTCCGCAACTCGTCGTTCAGGTCATCGATGGTGATGCCGGGTTGGACGAAGCAGGCGCGGGTTTCGTTGCTGACCCATTCGACATTGCGGCAGTGGGCGGAGAAGTCAATGACGACGGCCTCGCTCACGCCCTGCCCGGCGAGGGAGGTGCCGCCGCCGCGGGGGAGGACGGGGATACGGTGCTCGACGCAGTACCGGAGCGCCTCGGCGGCGGCGTTGATGTCCTTCGGGATAACCACGCCGAGGGGCTCGACCTGGTAGATCGAAGCGTCGGTGGCGTAGAGCATGCGGTCGTGCTTGCCGAAGCGGACTTCGGCGCGGCCTTCAAGGAGGCGCGCCAACGCCGCCGCATGCCGCTCCATCGCCAGGCCGGGCGAGACGGTAAGCGTGGCGGGTGTGGCCCGTGCTGCGGCGGAATCAGAGGGCGCTTTCGGCATCGGCGGACTGTATGGATCGGAGCGTTGCCGTTCCAACCTTGACTTGGCGTTGACGCGGCGCGGATGCTTGCGAGGAGCCGCACGGGGATGGCGCCTTACTTCGCCTTCGATTTCTCGAAGAACGCGGCGATGGCCGCCTTTCCTTCCGGCGAGGAGCGCAGACGCACCAGGTGCTCGCGCTCGCGGTCGAGGCAGGCCCGCCAGCCTCCGGTTGGCCCGCCGTCGAGGCCCGCTGCGACACAATCGAACACCGCCGCCGCGGCGGGTGTTGCGGGCACCGAGGCGAGGGCGGTTTCGAGGGCGGCACGGACCGCCGCGGCGTTCGCAGAGTTGGAGATCGCCACGGGCTCTCCGGGCCGACCCGTGGTGCGTTTGGGCGCGAGGGCGAGTTCGCGGGATTTGGGCAGCAGAGCGTCGGGAGTCGGGACGAGCGTCTCGAACAAGCCCGTCTCGGCGGCTTCGATGCACGTGAAGGGTTTGCCGGTGGCAGTCATCTCGATGGCGCGGCGCGGCTCGATTCGAGCAGCGAGCAGGTTCGTTCCGCCCCAGCCCGGGCAGATACTCAGCCCTGCTTCCGGCAGGCCCACGGCGTACGGCTTTGCGGGCACCTCGGGCTTCGGTGAGAACGGCGCGACGCCGAACAGGCGGTCGCAGTGCATGGCGATCTCAAGTCCGCCGCCGAGGACGGCTCCGTGGATCGCCGCGACAGAGGTGCAGGGGAGTTCGCTGATGCGCCCGAAAACACGCTGGCCGAAGCGGAGGTACTCGTGCAGTTCCGCATCGGAGAGCTTCATGATCTCTTCGAGGTTCGCGCCCGCGATGTACACACGGCCCTCGGAGGCGAGCACAAAGCCACTGGGTTTGCGGGAGGCGATCTCGATGAGCGCGGCGTCGATTTCGCGCAGCAGGGCGTGGTCG
>CAYZFW010000558.1:0-2208 GCA_964477615.1 uncultured Phycisphaeraceae bacterium
GCGAGCTCGACTCGCTGCTGCACCGGTGGCAGCGGCAGCGCAGGGCTTGGGTTCGCAGGGTCTGATCTCTTTGGTGCTGGAACTCTCCAAGCCCGGCATCGTGAAGATGGTCACGCTTTCGAGCGCGGTGGGATTCGTCATGGCCGGGCTGGTGCGCCAGTGGTCGATGCCCGAGCTCGCCACCGCCGCGGCGGGATGCCTGATCGGCACTGCCCTCTCCGCCGCCGGGGCCAACGCGCTGAACCAGGTGATCGAGGTCGAGCGCGATGCTCAGATGCGCCGGACGGTTGGGCGTCCGGTTCCATCCGGGCGGATGGGGGAAGTCACCGCGGCCGTCGCGGGGATCGTGCTGTGCGTGGCCGGTCTTGGCATTCTGTGCGCAATGGCCAACCCGTGGGCTTCGCTGGTCTCCGCGGTCACGATCGCGACGTATCTGTTCTGGTACACGCCGATGAAGCCGGTCTCGCCGCTGGCCACCATCGTTGGCGCGGTGCCGGGTGCGCTCCCGCCGCTGATCGGCTGGGCCGCGGCATCTCCGGACGCTCGCTGGGGTGGCCTGACCGAGCCCGGCGGATGGGCGCTTTTTGCGATCATCTTCGTGTGGCAGGTGCCGCACTTCCTGGCGATCGCGTGGAAATACCGCGAGGACTACGCCGCCGGTGGGCACCGCGTGCTGCCGGTGGTCGATCCCGGCGGCGCGAGCACGGCGCGCAGCGTCGTCATCTGGAGTCTCGCCCTCGTGCCCACGTCGCTCTTTGCCGTGCGCGTGATGCCGGAGCGTCTGGGCGTGGTCTTCTGCGTCGCGGCGACGCTCGCGGCCCTGGGCATGGTCATCGAGTCGGTCCGGCTCGCACGCTCCCGCACCGATGCCAACGCACGCCGGCTGTTCTTCGCCTCGATCATCTACCTGCCCGTGGTGCTGGTGAGCATGGTCATCGACGCCGTGCTGACGGCGGGGATCGGGTGAAAAGCGTGGCCCCGCAGCGTGCCAGCCAAAGCAGAATCGCAAGCGATGTGCGCGGATCGCGCTCCAGCGCAACCGAACACATCCAGACGAACGATGGTCGCGGCCGATCAGTTCGTCACCAGCACGGCGCCTCCCGCACCGCGGTGCTGCTCGCGCTGGTCCCTCTGGCCATCATCGGCGTCGGCGGATTCCTCGCCTTCCGGCTCTCCGGATCGGGAGGCGGCACGGGCACCGACGCCGCTGCGGTGTCTTCGGGCATCACCGGTGACGCGGCCCAGGACGCCGAGGTCCTCGCGTCGATGTCCATTCCAGAGTTCCGCGCGAGGGACCAGGACGGTCGGGAGCAGAGCCGCGCGGTCTTCACGAGGCCGCGGACGTACACGGTGCTGAACTTCGTCTTCACGCGCTGCATCACGGTGTGCCCGATCACCACGGGCCAGATGATCCGCGTGCAAGAGGCGATCAAGGAGATCCCCGGTCACGACCGCCCGGTCGATCCCTCAACGGCATCCATGGGCAAGCGCTTCCAGCTCGTGAGTTTCAGTGTGGACCCCGTGCGCGACACGCCCGAGGCGATGAAGGCGCACTCCGAGCCGTTTGCGGACCCTTCCCTCTGGACATTCCTTTCCTCCGATGCGGAGACGGTGAAATCCGTGGTCGAACGTGGGCTGGGATTTGCCCTGGAAGAAGAGCAGGGATCGAAAATCGACCTCGGCGGCGGCGAATCGATGATGAACATCATCCACCCGAGCAAGCTGCTGCTCATCTCGCCGGAGGGGAAGGTCGTGGGGATGTACCGGGGCCTCGATGAGAACGACGTTTCGCGGCTGATCAGCCGCATCAAGGCGACGTCGCGCGAGCGGTAACCCATCCTGGGTGGCCCGCCGGTCCCCGGCGGGCGAGGGGCATTCCGCATCACACGCTCGCGACCGCAGGATCGAGCGCGCGACACGGCGCGCCCGCAGGCAGCGGGCGTTCCTCTCAGAGAAGACAAAAAGACAGACGGCCCGCCGAAGCGGGCCGTCCGTGGAGAATCAGGCTAAACCTGAAAGGGTCTCGTCGAAACGTTGCCTGAGGCAGAGATCAGGCGCGGCGGCGACGGAGGGCGACGAGGCCAGCGACGCCGGCGAGGCCAGCAGCGCCGGGGGTCGGGATCGCGACGACGTAGATCGCGTAGGAGGTGCCGCCCTGGAAGGCAGCGGTCACGGCCGAGCCGTTGGGACGAGCAACGGCGTCGAGGT
>CAYZFW010000559.1:0-2201 GCA_964477615.1 uncultured Phycisphaeraceae bacterium
CGGCCCGCGCCAGATCAGCGGCTTGTCGGCGTCGACGAGCTTGCCGATGGTCATCGCCTTCACGCCGTGGACCAGGAACGGCTGCAGCAGGTTGCCCCGCAGCGTGACTTCCAAAGAAGTGAGCGCAAGCAGCGTGGGCAGCGACGGCCCGTAGATGTCGCCGTCGAGCAGCCCCACGCGGTGCCCTTGGCGGGCGAGACCCACCGCGAGATTCACGCTCACGGTGCTCTTGCCGACGCCGCCCTTGCCCGCGCCCACGGCGATGATGTGTTTCACCCCCGGCATCGAGGCCGACCCCGCCTTCGCCGCCCCCTGCGAAACCGTCGGGGAACTCGACGCCTGCTTCAGCGGCACGTTCGCCGGCTGTTCGACCGTCACCGGCTTGCCCTCGATGCCGATGCCGACCCCGACCGCGTTGGTGCCGCCCGGTGCGGGCGCGATGAAGTCGATCGTGACGGTCTTCACCGTCTCGCCCATGTCGGCGGCACGCCGGCGCACCGCCGCTTCGACCCCCTCGCGGAGCTGTTGACGCAGCACCGAGTTCTCCGTGACGCCCAGCGTGAGGCTGACAAACCCGTCGCACGCGGCGCACTTCCGCACGGCGTCGAGTTCCACCAGATCACGCCCCGACTTGGAGTCGCGGATGGTGCGGAGGGCCTCGATCACGTGCTCTTTGCTGAACGCCATAGCGGGCTCGATCCTGGGGACAGAGTGACGGAACAACGGGAAGAGAATGGTAGAAGCCTGCCCGCGGCGTCCGGAACCGGACGCAATGGCCGCCCGATCACCGCGTGAACATCTTCGGATCCAGTGAGAACGGCGCGGCCTTCAGCCGGGCCATCCACTCGTCGCTCGCGGCGTTGAACGCCTGCGCGGTGCCGCCTTCGAGCGACGCCGCCAGCGCCTCGGCGAGCAACTGCTTGATGCTCCCGCCGTCGATGAGGATGAGTGTTGTCTCAGCGGCGTTGGTCAGGCTCCGCAGGGCCGCGTCGTCGGCGGCGCCGCTCTTGGCACCAGCGGCCAAACGTGCCCGCACCCACGAGAGCGCCTGCCCGCACGCCGTCGCCGCCTGCTTCTTCAGCCCCGCCGCCCCGGCGAACTTGGACCGCTGCGGGTCAAGGAACGTCCGCCGCACGCTGTCCACCCCGGCGACAGCCGCCTCGCTCCACGCCCCGGCCTCGTCGCCAGTGGCGGGCGCGGTCTTGAGACGGGCCGCCAGAGACTCCCCGAGCTTTTCCATGGCGCGGGCGTGCAGATCGCCGAAGGCTTCCACGGTGCCCGCGCGGGCCGCGTCGAGCGCCTGGATCATCGCCCGGGCCACGATAGGGTCGGCCTCGGTCTTGAGCCCCGACGCCAGCGCGTCCACCGCACCCTCGAGCTTCGACTTGTTCACCGGCGACTGCGCCGCCGTGACCGCCGAGCGGATCGCTTCCCGCATCGACCGTGCCGCCCCGGCCCGCACCGAGGCACGCTTGTCGGCGAGAGCCTCGCGCATGACATCGATGCCCGCGGGCGTCCCCAAACGCCCCGCCACGCGGAGCGCGTTGAACGCCACGTGGTCGTCCGGATTGGACGCGAGCCTCCCAAGTTCAGACGCAAGCGCCGTCCCATACGCCAGCCGGAACGCCAAGGCGACCCCTTGCGCGTCGAGCGGTTTGATGAGTTCATCACGGGCGGCCTCGCGGGCGGCCTTGTCGTCGCCCTTCAGCTTGGTCAGTTGGGCCTGGGCGAACGCCTCAATCCGCTGCTTCTGATCCCCGCTGATACTCGTGGCAGCAAAAAGTTCAGGGGGCAGGGCCTGCCCCAGCACCGTCCCGCTCGCGGCGAGCGCGAGGCACACCCCCGCGAGGGGTCCACCGAGCCGGGCCAGCCATCGGGCAGCCGGGGCGGGGCGTCGGGACATGCGGGCGCGCTGCAGGGTGAGGTGGTCGGGCTTCATAAGGATGGTCTTTGGGTCCTGTGACTTCTCGGCGGGTCCGGGCTGGTCCGGGCTCGGTGGGCGTGGGGGAGAAGAGTATCCGAGTTTGTGCGCCCACGGCTGGTGAGTGATTTGTACTTCCCCGCCGACTGGCGAGGGCCGGGCGGGTATGCTCTCCCATCGGTGGCTTGCGACGCAACGAGGCAACGGACGCTCCCATTCGCAGGCCCGACAAGGAGGTTCGCGTGGAGCCCGCCGAGGTTCTGGCCAAATCGTTCCGTGT
>CAYZFW010000560.1:0-2198 GCA_964477615.1 uncultured Phycisphaeraceae bacterium
CGACATCCTCAAGTCCGGCGGCGGCATCATGTCCACCGTCCGCGCCGTGCGGGCAGCAACTGAAGAAACCCTCGCCGACTCCCTCGCCGCCCGCCTGCACTCCATGCTCCGCGAGGGCACGACCACCGTCGAGATCAAGAGCGGCTACGGCCTCACCACCGCCGACGAACTCAAGATGCTCCGCGTGATCCAGAGGCATCAAGCGGGCAGCGGTCAGACGCTGCCAACGGTCATCCCCACCGCCCTCATCGCCCACGCCCTCGACCCCGCCCAGCCCGATTTCATCGAGCGCACCATCCACGAAACCCTCGACGCCGTCCACGCCGCCCACTCACGCGTCGCCATCGACGCCTACTGCGAAAGCGGCGCGTGGTCTCTCTCGGATTGCGTGCGACTCTTCGAGCGCGCGAAGTCCCTCGCCCACCCCTTCCGCGTCCACACCGACCAGTTCAACGATCTCGGCATGACCCGCTGGGCCGTCGACCACGGCGCCGTGAGCGTCGACCACCTCGAAGCCTCGTCCCCCGATACGCTCCGCCACGTCGCGAAGTCCAACACCTTCGGCGTCATGCTCCCCTGCGCCGGGTTCCACACCGACGCCCGCTACGCCGACGGTCGGCGCTTTCTTGACGAAGGGGGCGCACTGGTCATCGCGACCAACGTCAACCCCGGCTCGGCCCCCTGCGCCTCGATGCCGATGGCGATCGCGCTCGCCGTGCGATACCTGAAGATCACCCCCGCCGAGGCCATCGCCGCCTGCACCCGCAACGCCGCGTGCCTGCTGAGCCTGCACGACCGCGGCGTCATCGCCCCCGGCGCCCGCGCCGACCTCATCCTCCTCCGCCACACCGATGAGCGGATGCTCGCTTACGAGTTCGGCGGCAATCCTGTTGATGTGGTGGTGAGCGGTGGGGGAGTGATCCCCTCGGCGTGCGTCTGACCGCCTCGCTTGTCGTCCCCCGGAAGCCACCACGCGTGGCCACACTCAGAACAGACACGCCGACCGCCGCCGTCCTTCGCCGAGCGGTCGATGCGGTACCGACAAGCTGGGCATCTCCCCAGTCGCAGGAGCGTTCGGCGAAACAAAGCCGGATTCGTCGGAGGAACCCACAGCCACGACGCTGTCATCAGCAGCACCGCGACGGGAAGTCCGAACACCGGCTGCACGAACTTGATGGTCCACACATTGCCAGTGGCGATGAGATAGGACAATTGATCGAGCAGCACAACGGCCAACACAAGCCCCGCGACCGTCGAACCAATCCCCGCTTTCCGGGTGCCCAACGGCCATCCAGCCCGCAGCGCGTCATACAACCGCCGACGCTCCGCTCGACTCAACCCCATCGGTTTCAACCACCCAAGCACCGGCACCCGGTACCGAAACGGCGCGCACGCCCGCCCCGCGTCATCGCACGGAATTCCAGCGTCGATCGGCACACTTGCCACTTGGTCCGCCATCATCCGCAAGCGTAACATCCCAACCAATGTCCCTCCTCGCCCGCAAACCCAAAATGTCCCCCGCCGAGACCGATCTTGCCAACGCCGCGGCGCAGAAGGTTGTCGAGGTGCACCGCCATCTCTCGAAGTTCGTCCGCGTGGGCATGACGCTCGCGCAGGTGGATCAGGAGGCCGCGCGGTTCATGGCCTCCATCGGCGTGTCGTCCTGCTTCTTCCGCTACTCGCCCAAGGGCCACAAGCCCAAGCTCCCGCCCTTCCCCAGCCACACCTGCCTCAGCCTCAACGAGTGCGTCGTCCACGGCCACGCCGGCTACCCCGCCAACGACACCCGGCTCAAACCCGGCGACCTCTTCAAGATCGACGTCGGCGTCTTCCACCACGGCTGGGTCGGCGACGCCGCATGGACCTATTCCATCGGCGAGCCCTCCCCGGCAAACCGCAAGCTCATGGAGTGCGGCAAAGCCGCCCTCGCCCGCGGCATCCCCAAGCTGCAGCCCGGCGCCATGTGGATCGACTGGGCCCGCGAAGTCCAGACCTGCGTCGAACGCGAGCACGGATTCAAGTGCGTCGTCGGCCTCGGCGGGCACGGCATCGGCCTCAAAAACCTCCACGGCCCGCCCTTTGTCTCCAACGTCGTCCCCGGCTTCGATCAGGAATGGGGCGAGGCCTACCACCGCATCGCCCCCGGCACACTCGTCGCCGTCGAGCCCATGATCGCCGTCGGCACCGGCACGCACATC
>CAYZFW010000561.1:0-2195 GCA_964477615.1 uncultured Phycisphaeraceae bacterium
TCCGCCCCCGCTCCCCCTACGCCGCGGCGAAGGTCTTCGCCCACGACATGACCGTCAACGAACGCGTGGCCTACGGCATGCACGCAAGCTGCGGCATCCTCTTCAACCACGAAAGCCCACGCCGCGGCGAGACCTTCGTCACGCGCAAGATCACCCGCGCCGCCGGCCGTATCAAGCTCGGACTGCAGGACAAGCTCTATCTGGGCAACCTCGACGCCAAGCGCGACTGGGGCTTCGCCGGCGACTACGTCCGGGCCATGTGGCTGATGCTGCAGCAGGACAAGCCCGACGACTACGTCATCGCCACCGGTGTCTCGATCAGCGTCCGCGAGTTCATGGAGCGGGTGTTCGACCACGCGAAGGTGGATTGGAAGAAGCACGTCGAGATCGACCCAAGGTACTTCCGCCCCGCCGAGGTGCAGACCCTGCAGGGTGATGCGACCAAGGCGAGAACGATGCTGGGCTGGACGCCGACAGTAAGTATCGACGAACTGGCGAAGATGATGACGGACTCCGACCTGGAACTCGCGCGGCGTGAAAAGACACTCCGCGACGCCGGGCACCGGACAAGCGGGGATTCGGGGAGGCTGGGGCAGTCGGTGTGAGGCGTACTATTGATGCCGCCGTTCACGGATCATCGCCTGAACTGCACCGGATGAACCGAATCGGAATCAACCGGTCCTTGAGGTAACCCCATGACCTACCGAGCCATCGTGCAAGACGGGCTGATCGTGTTCAACACCAAAGGTGCCATCCCCGATGGGACGGCGGTGGAGATCACCGTGGCCGGGGGCCGGAACCGTGACGTAACGCGAAAGAGCACTCGTCGAACCTCGAAGTCCGCGCCGGCACCACGCGGCTCAACAAAGACCGCCCGCGTCCCCGGCTTCGGCATGTGGGCCGACCGCGATGAACTCGGTTCGGCGGATGCCGCCGTGGACCGCCTGCGAGCCTCGACAAGGAGGCGGCGCGTTGACTGAGCCGCTGCTCGACACATCGATCTTCATCGATCTCTTTCGAAGCAGCGACGCCGCCGAGGCGTACATCGGGACGCGGCTGCGTTCGGGGCGGCTGGTCCTGCACGCCGCTGTCGCCGCGGAACTCCTGGCCGGCGTACGGAACAAGGTCGAACTCCGTCAGTTCGACGCGCTGTGTGCCAGCACACGACTGCTGTATCCAACGCGCCACGACTGGGTTCTGGCGCTCAGGCTGAGCCGCAGCCACACCCAGTCATCGGGCACCGACTGGGTCGATTGCCTCGTCGCGGCATCCGCGATCCGGCTCGGCGCCGCCGTGGCAACCATCAACGAAAAGCACTTCAAGCCCTTGCGCGGCCTCCGCGTGGTGCGCCCATACTGACGAGTCAGAATGACCGTCAAACTCTGTCACGTGTCCCCAGCCAGCCCCCGAGCCCGAATCCCGCGCGTCTCCGGCGACATCTGATACCGGACTCTCGCTCAGGCTGAACCTCCTCAGACGAAGGAACCCCCGACATGCAACCGTCCCGGACCATCCGCCTCATCGCGGGCCTGCTGCCGCTCGCTCTCGCGGCGGGCACCGCCTCCGCCGCCGTCACCATCGACGGCATCCGCTTCCAGGACCGCAACGCCACCGGGCGCACCACGCTCGGGGCTTTCCGTGGCTCCCTCGGCGTCATCGACGCCAACAACGACGGGTTCATGGACCTCGTCATCGCCGACAACGCCGGCAAGCCCAACCGCCTGTTCATCAACGTCCCCGACCCCGCCGAGCCCGGCAACCGCACCCTCATCGACCGCACCATCGGCAGCGGCCTCGACGACTTCGACGCCCTCGCTCGTAACGGCGGCGGCGTCGCCGTCGCAGACATCGACAACGACGGCGACCAGGACCTCTACATCCAGGGCCAGAACCCCGACGGAACCTCGGGCCTCCTCTACCGCAACAATGGCAGCGGCGTCTTCACCAACATCTCTGTCGCCGCCGGCGTCCGCGTCTTCGGCGATTCCATTGACTCCGTCTCCTTCACCGACATCGACCACGACGGCTACGTCGACCTCTTCCTCGCCAACCTCGGCGGGCCCAGCGCCTACCGCCTCTTCCGCAACAACGGCAACGGCACCTTCACCGATGTCACGAGCGAGGCCGGTCTCGTGGGCATGGTCGGCTCGCTCAACATTCAGCAGACCGACTACAACAACGACGGGTTCCTCGAC
>CAYZFW010000562.1:0-2194 GCA_964477615.1 uncultured Phycisphaeraceae bacterium
GGTGTGCGCCGGCGTGCAGCACGCCCACCAGAACCTCATCGTCCACCGAGACCTCAAGCCCAGCAACGTCCTCGTCACCACCAAGGGCGAGGTGAAACTCATGGACTTCGGCATCGCCAAGGTGCTGAACCCCCAGCTCGCCGCCGTCATGGGCGACCCCACCGAGGTGGGCCTCCGCGTCATGACCACCGAGTACGCCAGCCCCGAGCAGGTCCGCGGCGACCCCATCGGCACCACCAGCGACGTCTACTCGCTGGGCGTCCTGCTCTACGAACTCCTCACCGGGCGTCGCCCGTACCGCTTCCGCACCAAGCTCGAGGAGGAGATCAAGCGGATCGTCTGCGACAGCGAGCCCTCACGCCCCTCGACGGCCGTGACGCAAGCTGAGACGTACATCACCAGCGCCGGCGACAGCCGCACCCTCGACCCGACAGAACTCGCCCGCCCCCGCGAGGGTGCCCCCGAACGCCTGAAGAAAAAGCTCACCGGCGACATCGACAACATCGTCATGATGGCGATGCGCAAGGAAACCAGCCGGCGCTACGTCTCGGCCGACCAGATGTCCGACGACATCAAACGCCACCTCGAAGGCCGCCCCGTCATCGCGACCCCCGACCGCGCCCTCTACCGCTTCGGGAAGTTCCTCGGGCGCAACCGCGTCGCCATGGGCTCACTGGCGGCGGTGATGCTGGCGCTGGCTGCGGGGCTGAGCGTGGCGCTTTATCAGCGCGGCGTCGCCATGCAGCAACGCGCCATCGCCGAGGAGCGCAACGTCCAACTCACCGAGGCGGTGAACTACATCGACACCGGCCTTAACCGCGTGGTAACGCAGTACGACAACGAGGTGAGCAAGATCGAGGGCGGGATGAAGGCCCGCGACGTGCTGGTGAAGGGCCTGCGCGAACACCTCGACTCCATGCCCAAACGCATCGAGGATTTCCCCGCCGCCCTCAAGCACCGCGCCGTGATCCTCTCCCGTCTGGGCGACCTGACCGGAGGCCTGCGCAGCCCCACCCAGAACCTCCCCGCTGAAGCGCTCCCGATGTACGACAGCGCGGTCGAGATCAGGCGGAAGCTCGCGGCCCAGCCCGGGGCTACGTCGGAAGAGAAGTTCGCCCTCGCAGGTGCCATTCTCCGCCGCGGCGACGCCCTCACCAAAATGAACCGGCTGGAAGACGCGGCCAAGTCGAGCGACGAGGCCCGCAAGATCCTCGAGGACGCGCTGAAGGCCGATACCAACGCGCCCGCCAAAATGAATCGCATGCTCGCGGACATCATCACGCAGAAGGGCCAGGTGCTGCTCGACCAGGGCAAGCCCGAAGAGGCGCTGAAGGAGTTCGAGGCCGCGAGCCCGCGATACGACGCTGTCGCGACCGAGGGCGGCGAGAACGCGATGAACAACCGGCGGAATGTCGCCGTCATCGCGAACAAGATCGGCGACGCCCTCACCGCCCTGGGCCGTCACGAGGAGGCGCTGGCCAAGTACAAGTCCAGCCTCGAGATGCGCGAGAAGTTCTTCCAGGAAGAGCCCAACGACCGCACCAAGCGCGATCTCGCCGTCTCGCTGCACCTCACAGCCAAGTGCCAGTGCCGCCTGAAGCAGTGGGACGCCGCCGAGACCAACGCCGCCCGCTCGGTCGAACTGATTCAGGACCTCGTGAAGGCCAACGAGGCCACCGGCGGACGCGACAACCGCGCCGTCCGCGACCTCGGCACCTTCGACAAGGCCCTCTCGGACATCAGGGCCGCGAAGGTCGCGGGGACGCCGTGCCTGTGAGCGGGGGTGCTTCCGAGTCGAGTTCCGACCCGCTGTCTGTGGCGACGGATACGGAGCCGCCGTCGCGGCAATTCTTGTCGCCGGCACAACCGGCGTCCGCCAGAGCATTTGGGCCGTATCGCGTGGTCAAACGAATCGGCACTGGTGGCATGGGCGAGGTCTACCTCGGTGTGCGAGAAGAAGCAGCGTTTCGATTGCGGGTGGCAATCAAGGTTCTCCACAGCGGGCTCCATCACACGGACTTCGCACGCAGGTTTGCAGTCGAGCGCCGTGTGCTCGCCTCGCTGGCACATCCGTTCATCGCCCGCTTTATCGACGGCGGCGAATCGACGGACGGCGTTCCCTATCTCGTCATGGAGTACATCGATGGGGTGCCGATCACCACGCACTGCGATACTCAGATCATGTCGATCGAGG
>CAYZFW010000563.1:0-2185 GCA_964477615.1 uncultured Phycisphaeraceae bacterium
CTGGAGCGCGGCGCGAGCCGGCGTCGGCACCCGCTCGTACGCGGTGACCTCGCTTGTGACGGATCTCACGCCGTGAGGAAGCTGCATGCCAATCTCCTCGGGTGCGGACGGCGAACCGGATCGCGGCGCGGGTTCACCCTGATCGAACTGCTCGCGTCGATCGTGATCGTCTCGGCGGTTGCGGCGGTGGCCTCGCCGATCGTGTTCTCAGCGACGGACGCGTACGCGAAGTCGGTGCGGCAGCGCCGCTCGGCGGAGCGTGTGGCGGCGGCGCTGGACCGAATCGCTCGCGTGCTGCGCGAAGCGCCGGCAAAGACTTCGCCGGCGGGCGCGACGGACTTCACAAAGGCGGACGTGGCGGACTTTCGGCTTGGGAACGGCAACGCCGTGATCCTGAGCGGGACCGACCTCACGCTCCAGACCGCGACGGTCGGCGCGACGACGCTGTGCCCCGACGTCACAGTGTTCACGGTGACGTACCTCGGAACCACGGGCGCGATCGTCGATACGTCGGCGGGCACGGACACCGTGCGGCGCGTGATCGTGCGTCTCGCCGCGGGCGGGACCGAACTGACCTCGACGGTGTGGCTGCGAGCGAGTCTGAACGAGTGAAATCCAATGACCGTCCCAGTCTCCGAGTCGGTCTCGGCGGGGAGTCCCGCACCCGGGCAGCCTTGCGCGGACGCCGCGGTGCGGCGCTGGTGATGGCGGTGCTGATGATCGCGGCGATCAACCTCGCGGTCGTGAGTTCCGTCAGCGGGGGCGGCGACGATGCGCGACTGGCTTCGACGCGGGCCGATACGACGCGGGCTTTCTACGCGGCAGAGAGCGGGGCGGCGCTGGTGGTGGGTGAGTACAACGCGGGGCGAACGGTGCCGACAGGGACGGTGACCATTGGGGCCGGGGCAACGGTGACGATCACCGCGAGCGCGACGTCGGCACCGATGGATGTCGCCGTGGTCGGGCGGTATGGGCAGGCGCAGCGCCGGATTGAACTGCGGATCGAGTGACGGCGCGGAGATTCGGCCTGGGACGCGGCGCTTGGTCTGCTCCCCACAACGGGAAACGGCTTGGCATCCGGCACGGCTTGTCTTGGAAGCCAAGCCGTGGCACTCGACCGCAGCACCTCACTTGATCGCGTACTCCCCCCACCGCTTTCGGACGAGTTCCGCCGTGGCGGCGTCGACTTTCAGGATCGGGGGCCACTGACGCACAGGCTGGCCGAACCGCTCGTCGCCGGGCATCTTGGGCGTGGCGTCGAAGGCGATACGGCGGCCGCACTTGCTCACGAACTGGTCGCGTTCGGGGGCGGTGTGGGCGGCGAAGTGGAACATCGCGGCGTCGAAGTCCGCGACGTCGGCGTCATTTCCGACGACGATGGTCCAGCACGGGATGCGCACCTCGTCGGTGATGGACCCGATCTGCGCGATGGCGCGGGCGCCGTCGCCGGGCTGAGACTTCTCGATCTTGACCAAGAGCCACCAGCCACCGAGTTCGGCGGGGACGCGGGCGTCGAGGACGCCGGGGATCTGGCGGATGCGGTCTTCGGTGCGTCGTGCTTCGGTACCCGTCACGGCATCGAGTGGTCCGGCGTCGCAGAGTACCTGGGCCTCATCGGTGAGTGTGCGGTGTGTCTCGGGGCCGTCCCACTTTCGTGTCGCGTCGAGGCCGATCTTGTGGCCCGCGCCGAGGAAGGGCGAGGCGTGGTCGAGAATATCGAGTGGGCCGCGGACTGATTCGACATCACGCGCGGGGATGCAGCGTTCGCCGACAGCGCGAAGGACTGCGGCGGTGTCGTGCACATCCACGTCGTCGTCAACAACGACGATGGACTTGGTCCAGGCCATCTGGCCCGCGCCCCACACGCTGTGCATCACACGCCGTCCCTGCAGCGGGTAGGCCTTCTTGATCTTGAGGAACGCGGCGTTGTGGAACGCGCCGAACATCGGCAGGTCGTAGTCCTCGATGTCGTGGATCAGCGTCTTCAGCAGCGGGAAGAAGATCCGCTCGGTGGCCTTGCCGAGGTAGTAGTCCTCCTGCGGCGGGAGGCCGACGATCGTGGTCGGATAGATGGGATCGCGGCGATTGGTGATCGCGGTAACTTCGAGGATGGGGTAGCGGTCGGGGAGCGAGTAGAAGCCGGTGTGGTCGCCGAAGGGGCCTTCGAACACGGCGCCGGGGCCGA
>CAYZFW010000564.1:0-2183 GCA_964477615.1 uncultured Phycisphaeraceae bacterium
TGAATACGGGCGGCGGTGCTGGGGGCGTCTCCGGTTCGCTCACGCATCTGGACTCGCGCCTGTTCATCGACACCGGCAACGCGATCATCTTCCGCGGCACCGACGCCGAGGCGGAGCAGGTGAAGAACCTCATCAGCCTCACCGACGTGGTGAACACGCTGATTGCGCGGCGCTACGCCACGGGGTCGGTGACGCAAGACGTGGCCACCGCGGGCCAGCGCCTGGGTCTTGGACCCGCCACCGAGGCCGCGTCTAGCGGCAACAACAGTTTCGGCGGCAGCTTCACCACCTTCCGCCAGCAGAACAACTTCGGGGGCCAGCAGGGCTTCGGCAACGCCGGCGCGAACTCCGACTTGCCAGGCAGCGGATTCGTCGTCGATGTCGAGAAGGGCTCGATCGTCTACTACGGCACCGAGACGCAGCACGCCCGCGTCGCCGAGCTCGTCCGCATGTCGCTGGAACAGGCCATCAACGAGGACGTGGAGATCCGCGCGTACAAGCTGCAGAACGCCAAGGCGGAGACCGTCGCCGACGTCCTGAACGAACTCCTCGAGAACCCGCGCGACCGCACCGCGAACTCCTCCTTCCTGCCCCGCTCGACCAACCGCGGCACCTCCAGCCCGCTGGTCACACCGCCCGATCCGGCCCAGCCCTCGGCGTCGACGCCCGCCGGCGGAGGCGAAGAGGGCGCGACACTGACGGCGACGCGGAACGACACCATCGTCGTCGCCGACGAGGACCGCAACCAGATTCTCGTGAAGGCATCGGGCCGCCAGCAGCGCGAGTTCCAGCGGATCATCGCCAAGCTCGACGAGCGACGCCCGCAGGTGTACATCGAGGCCAAGATCGTCGCCGTGCGACTCGACAACACGTTCACCTTCCGGTCCGATCTGCAGATCGACGCCGCGGCGTTCCAGTTCCTCTCCAGTTTCGGGATCACCGCGCCCGCGGCCAACACTGTGTTCAACGCACCGCGGAACATCCCGCAGCCGGCCCAGGGCGTCTCGGGCGTCACCGCGGCGCTGCTGAACCAGGACAACGTGCAGGGCGTCATCCAGGCGCTGCAGGTCGTGGGCGACGCACGCATCGTCTCCACCCCGCGCATCCTCGTGAACGACAACGCGGAAGGCAAGCAGAAGAGCGTCCGCGAGGAACCCTTCGCCGCGACCAGCCAGACCGCCGGCAACCCGCAGGTCACCAGCCAGGGCGGCACCGCTACGGCGGGCACCGAACTCACCGTGACCCCCACGATCAGCCAGAACGGCGACATCGTGCTCGAGTACGCCATCGAACTCTCGAACTTCGACCGCTCCGCCTCCGCCAACGCCAACCTCCAACCGCCCAAGCAGACGGAGAACTACGAGAGCAAGGTCACCGTTCCATCAGACTGCACGATCGTCGTCGGCGGCTTCACTTTCGAGTCGAAGCAGAACACCGAGAACAAGGTGCCGTTTCTGGGCGACATCCCGGTCCTGGGGCTGATGTTCAAGAGCATCAGCGAAGTCACCAACCGCACGACCATCTTCGTCTTCATCACCCCCAAGGTCCTGAACGACCCCACCGGGGCCGACCTCCGCATCCTCACCGAGGGCCCGGCGAAGGAGATGAACATCGAGGGTATCACGCCGCTGATGTCGCCCGAGCGGATCGACATCTCGCCGCGGACGATCGCGCTTCCGAAGCTGGACCAGACGGATCGGACGCCCGGCGCCATCGACCCGAATCACGAGCCGCGCCGCACCCCGACTCGCCCTGCGCCACCGACCGAACCGAGCCTTGCGCCTGAGTTGACCCCCGAGATGGCCCCGGAACCCACGCCCGAGCCCGCGCCGGTGACGCAGGCGGGTGCGGCGCCGAGCGGCGAAGGGGTCACGCCGTAAGCCATGCCCCCCAGCGAGTCCAATCCTGGATCATCGAACGGCAACGGGCACGCCGAGGGCGTGTCGTCCGTCCGCCGAGGCGAGCGGGTCGCCGCGCTATTCGCGCCGCTCTCGCTGCGCGGCGATCAACTCACGCGCCTGGCGGAAACCCCCGGCGCGGCGGACGACCCGTGGGACGTGCTGCTCAGCACCACCGCCACCGACGAGCACGCGGCTCTCGAGGCCGTGGCCCAGCGTTACGGCGTGCCGTTTTAGGTTGAGCCGCGGGCGCACGAATCCGCTGAAAGGTTCTATGCCGTGGTG
>CAYZFW010000565.1:0-2172 GCA_964477615.1 uncultured Phycisphaeraceae bacterium
GACCTCGTCACCGGCAACGCCATGTGGGAAGTGCCGAGTTTCCGCGCCCTCTTCACCGAGCGCTCACGCCGCCCCTTCCCCTCCACCGACGAACGCATCGACACCCCGCTGCGGGCCCAGATCCCCGCGTCGGAACTCGTCGTCCTCGCCGACGAGCGCACCCTCGTCCTGATGGACCGCGTCGGCCGCGCCGCCGCGTTCGATCACGACACCGGCCGCCTCCTCTGGGCCTCCGAACTCGCCGTCGACCGCGTCTACGACGCCGCGCTCAACGACGGCGTCCTCGCCGTCGGCGGCACCCCCGCCCGCTCCGGCCTGCACGCCCAGGTCATCCCCGCCGCCAAACAGGCCGCCGAGCGACGAAGAAGACGGCCTCCCCGCCACCACCATCGTGCAGGTCCTCGGCGCCCGCACCGGCATCTCGCAGAGCATCATGCCCGAGCGCACCGAGGTCCGCTGGGTCCGCATCACCCCCGAGGGCTGGGTCGTCTACGCCGGCGCCACCAGCGTCACCTGCCTCGACGCCTACCGCCTCGAAGCCCGCTGGCGCACCGAGGGCGCCCTCGTCCAGGACACCATCATGGCCTGGGCCGCCCCCGCCCGCATCGTCACCCGCGACTCCGACGGCAAGTTCCGCCTCATCCGCACCGAAACCGGCGAGGTCCTCCCGCCCACCCTCGACACCCTCGGCAAGGCCGACATGAACTTCATCGAGGCCCACGCCGCCGCCATCGACACCCGCACCGCCATCCTCAGCTCCCGCGGCATCGTCGTCCACGACGACACCGGCAAGGTCGTCGCCGCCGACGCCCTCGGCAGCGAAACCGTCGTCCGCCCGCCTTTGCTCGCACGCGACACCGCACTCATCGTCGAGCAGTCCCCCATGGAATCCGCCGGCACCGACAGCGGCCCCTTCACCTTCGGCGTCCACGTCGTCTCCACCACCACCGGCAAAATGCTCGGCACCGCCAAGATCGAACTCCCACGATCACCCACCGACGCCGCCGTCCTCGACAACCTCATCGTCGTCTCCTGCGGCAGCTCGTGCGTGCTGATGAGCGCACCGGGAGCGGACGCACAAAGGCCGTGACCAGATTTACGCTGCGGTGTTCAGCCTCAGGTGACGATTGATGTACCGGTTGAACTCCCGCACGGCGTTTGGCTCTCGATCGCGGAAATCCTCGAAGAACCCCGCGCGTGCCAGTTCTGGGGCATACGCGTACTCGCCGCCGTCCTGTTGCCACGAGCGCCACTGCGCCGGACGCGCCGGGTCAATGATCTCAAAGAGCGCTGGGGAGACCAGCACGGGCGACCCCGAATCATCGATCAGGCGGAAGTCACCCGCTTCGATCCCGATGACCTCGTACACCGCGCCGGGCGTCAGGCACTGTTCGTTCTCGGTACCGATCACCGCCGTACAGGACACGCGCTTCTCAACGAGCCCGTACGGCCTTGGGCCGGCTCTTCGCTCTCGGTTTGGCCTTCGTCGCTTTCAGCAAGCCAGCCTTCTTCAAGAGCTTGACCTTCTTCTTGAACGGCATGGCGATGAAACCGCTCACGACGCGTTGCACCTGCGCGGCACCCATCATTGCTTCACCTGATTTTTTGATCGTCGCCTTCATAGTGGATTCTAGGACACGGGTACGGGCCAGACACCGATGATGCAAGTGGTGTCACGAACGCACACTTGGATGTGAGCATCAAGCGTGAGCCAGCTGCGCTCCCAGAGCCGCCCGCCTCCACCGTCGATGCCCGCGCTGCCGGGTGTAGGAACGTAGACGCCTCGGCTTGTCTGGATCTCTGGCTCTGTGTCACCGACCGCGGCATAGAACGACTCAAGGACCGCACAGTCCCTGTACTTCTTGGTGTTGTGATTACTCGGCAGCGGTGAACCTGCAAGTTGTCGTGCCGTCTCCAGCTCGTCATGGAACCTCTTCAACTGGAGGGCCACTTCCGGATCGAGGAGATCGAGACAGTTCCCGAGACGAATCATCGCGCCGACAACGGCGGCATCCGTGCCGTGCTTCCGCTTCGCCCACCACAGCGCTTGTTTGGGAGCGTACTCCCAAAAATACACGCCGTGCCCTAGCCAATCATGGTTGTTGCGACTAGCACGGAATCTCTGAGCCCGGACGATGGACTCGGCCTGCGTCGCACTCGTGCCGTGATACC
>CAYZFW010000566.1:0-2170 GCA_964477615.1 uncultured Phycisphaeraceae bacterium
ACACGTTCAATGGGGTTCGGGCCACTCTGAGTGAACTGCCCAGCGGCAAACAAGGCCGGGCTGCCACCCAAACCGTCATCGAAGATGGCGAGAGCGTTGACGTCGAGGTTGAAACCCAAGCCCATCGACGCCCAGGTTGTTCCGTTCCACCGGGCGATATTGAGCACGGGCAGCCCCCCCGCATTCGTGAACCGACCGGCGGCTATCACGTCTGTCCCCTCCGGGCGCGCAAGAAACTCAATCGCCTTCACCTCGGCGTTCGTGCCCGTCAGGCCTCCCCCCAGTGCGCTCCACTCGAGTCCATCCCACCTTGCAATCAGGTTTGCTCGCACGGTCCCGATCGCATTGAACCCGCCTCCGCAGTAGACCTCCGGCTTGCCCGCGTTCACTGTTGTCTTGAGAACAGACACTGAGCCATTTGGGCCTTTGCTCGCCGGAAGGGCCCACCCCAGGCCGTTCCAGGTGGAGAGGGAGTTCGAGATGATCCCCGGCCCCGAACTCAGAAAATGCCCACCGACGTAGAGCACCTGTGGACCACCAGGTTGTGACTCCCAAACCGCCATGGCATAGCCCCGCCCGGTTGATATCCCATCGACAAATGTCAAGCCCTCGCCCAATGGCAACCATGTCGAGCCGGACCACTTCGCCGTCCCACGCACGAGGACCGTCGACCCGCCGACCGTCACAAACTCCCCAGCGGCGAACAGCGAGGGCCCCGTGCCGTCGTCGTAAACCGCGAGCGCACGAACGCCACCGTTCAACCCGGGGCCCATCGAGATCCAGTTCGTGCCCGTCCAGCGCGCCAGATTCCGCGAGTTACCGTTCGGGTCCTGCATGTCACCGGCGACGCACAATCCCGGCCCCGAGCCGTCGACGAATCCTCGAATGGCGTACACACGGTTTGCATTGACCCCACCGCCGAGCGCGGACCACGCGAGTCCGTTCCATGAAGCAACGAACTCCGCGGATTGGCTGCCCGCCTGCCGGAAGGTGCCACCCGCGTACAGCCTTTCGCCAGGCCCCAGGTCATAGACCTCGAGTGCCCGAACTTCGCCATTCACTCCGCCGCCAACGGGCATCCAGGCCCCACCAGTCCACTTGGCGATATACCCGATCGGGGTCGTGCCGGACGCGGTGAACCCTCCTCCGGCGTACAACGCAGGCCCGTTGCCGTCATCGTAAACCGCGAGCGAGTAAACCTCGTGATTGAATCCGGCTCCGACGGGCTGCCACTCTGTTCCGGTCCATCGCGCGATCCGGGAGGCCGCGACGCCGCCCGTGACGCTGAAGTTCCCCGCGACGTACAGCGCCGGACCACCTCCGTCGTTGAACGAAATCATCGCATTGACGGCGCCATTCAAGCCCGGCGGATTCACGGGCGAGGTGCCCACAGGCACCCATGTCGTCCCGACGCGCCTCGCAACGACTGATGCGTTCGTGGATCGAGGCAGATACACCGAGCCCGCCGCATACAACGACAGGCCTGTTCCATCGTCAAACGTGGCAAAGGTGTTGACACTCGAACCGTCTCGAAACATCGTGCCCTCAAACTCGGGCTGCCACGCTGGCTCGCACTGAGCAGGTGCGCGACGAACCTCCCACATCGTCATGAGGATCAGCGCGACGGGCACCCAAAGCAGCGACGGGGCAAACCTCATGCGAATCTCCAATCGAGGCCGACCAAGAGCCCACGCAAGATGATCCGAATCACCCATTCCCTATCGACGGCGACGAAGGCCGAAGCATGAAGCAACCGCCGCGAAGGCAACGCCTGAAGGTGCGGGAACTGCCGCGTTGAACGAGCCCGACGCCAACCCGAATCCGCCAAGGAACTGCGTGAGGTCGAAGGTGTTCACCGAGCCGTTGCCGTCGATGTCCGCGATCAGCCCCGCACCCGCCGAGCCGAACTGGCCGAGCATGACGGTAAGATCGATCGTGTTCACGGCACCGTCATGATTGAAATCGGCAAAGTGCCGAACACCAGCGACAAGGCTGCTGGAGGTGAGCTCATACCACCAGCGCAAGTTCGAATCTGCCAGCGTCGGGAGCAGCGCGGCGCTCAACGCCCCCTGGATGCTGGGCGCATTGAGGAGCGTGAACGTATCGCCCCACGAGGGCTGGTAGCCGTCCTCGAGCTGAATGCCGAAGGTGCCGGCGACCGTTGCGTTCT
>CAYZFW010000567.1:0-2160 GCA_964477615.1 uncultured Phycisphaeraceae bacterium
ACACCCGCGGGCCCGCCCCGCGGGCCGAGTCGCCGGCGTTTGCCGGCCCAGACGAGAAGTCGGCTCGGAGAGCCGACGTACCTGGAACGCCGACCCTGATTCAACGGTCTCGCCCTAAACTCTCGGCCGCACTCATTACGCCCCCCGCCCCCCACCCTCCGCCCCCCGCTCCCGGAACCGGACCCGCACCATGCCCGCCACCGCAACCACAGCCCAACCCAGCGCTTCGTCTCAAACCACCGGCGGCGCCGTGTACCACGATGTGCTCTCGATGGTCGGGCGCACGCCCATGCTGGAACTCACGAAGATGTTCCCCGCGGGCACGCCCGCGAACCCCGCGGGCTGCCGCGTGTTCGCCAAGATGGAACTGATGAACCCCGCGGGCTCGATCAAGGACCGCATCGGGCTGTCGATGATCGAAGGCGCGGAGCGCTCCGGCAAACTCAACCCCAAGGGCAACCCGCCGCCGACGATCGTCGAGGCCACCGCTGGCAACACGGGGCTGGGCCTCGCGCTGGTTGCGGGGCAGAAGGGCTACCGCCTGAAGGTGGTCGTGCCCGACAAGATGTCGCAGGAGAAGATCCAGCACCTGCGGGCCATGGGTGCCGAGGTGGTGCTGGCGCGGTCCGACGTGCAGAAGGGGCACCCGGAGTACTACCAGGAGGTCGCGGCGAAGATCGCCAGCGAAACGCCCAACTCCGTCTACATCAACCAGTTCTCCAACCCCGACAACACCCGCGCCCACTACGAGACCACCGGACCCGAGATGTGGGCCCAGATGGACGGGAAAATCGACGTCTTCATCTCGGGCGTCGGCTCGGGCGGCACGCTCTCGGGCTGCGGGAAGTACTTCCGCGAGAAGAACCCGAAGGTGCGGCTGGTGCTCGCTGATCCCGCCGGCTCGATGCTGCACCCACTGGTGAACGAGGGCAAGCAGGTGAAGGCGACAGGGTGGCTGGTGGAGGGGATGGGCGAGGACTTCGTGCCGGATATCTGCGACATCAAGCTCGCCGACGAGGCCGTGCCGGTGACGGACGCGGAGGCCTTTATCGCGGCCCGTGAGTTGCTGAAGACCGAGGGCGTGCTGGCCGGGAGCAGCACGGGGTGCCTGATGCACGCCGTGGCGGTGTTCCTGAAGAAGCAGACCAAGCCGCTGAACGTGGTGACCTTCGCGTGCGACACGGGGGGCAAGTACCTCAGCAAGATGTTCAACGACTTCTGGATGATCGACAACGGCTTCATCAAGCGCGAGAAGAAGAACGACCTGACCGACCTCATCGCCCGCAAGCACTCCGAGAAGGAGGACTACACCCTGGGCGACGAAGAGCCGGTGAAGCAGGCCATCAAGCGCATGGGGATGTACGGCGTCTCCCAGATGGTCGTGATGGACGCCCGCAACAAGATCGCCGGGATCATCGACGAGGGCGACATCCTGCTGGCCGTGACCCACGACCACGCCGCGTTCGACAAGCCGGTCTCGGACTTCATGACACGTCGCCTCGAGACCATCCGCCCCACGGCGAGCGTGAACGACCTCATGCCCATCTTCCGCGCCGACCGAGTCGCCATCGTGGTGGACGAGAAAGGGACGTACCACGGGCTGATCACGAAGTTTGATCTGATCAACTATCTCAGGGCGCGGCTTGTGAGTTAGGGGAAGTGGTTGAGTGACCGAGCGGCGAAGTGCTCTGTGCCACGGACTGGCTTCTCAGACAAGCCGTGCCGAGCGGGCTCTACCGAACGAAGGCACGGGTTGTCGAAGTCGCCAACCCGTGGCACGCAAACCCTGGCGGACGGGGTGAGGCAGCGCGCACCCTATCCCCTACACCTGCTCCTGCATCTCTTCGCGAACTCCGCGCCTCCGCGGTGAGTCCCTCAGTGCGGCATGGGGAACCGCTCGCACAGCGCCCGCACTTCGCTCCGCACCGCCGCGGTGATCTTCGCGTCGCCCTTGCCGATCAGCACGCGGTCGATGAAGTCCGCGATCGTCGCCATCTCGGCTTCCTTCAGGCCGCGCGTCGTCGTCGCGGGCGTGCCCAGGCGGATGCCGCCCGTCACCTTCGGCGGCAGGGGGTCGCGCGGGATGCCGTTCTTGTTGCAGATCAGCCCCGCCGCCTCCAGCCACTTCTCGGCGTCGGCTCCGGTGAGCGACTGGTCCCG
>CAYZFW010000568.1:0-2160 GCA_964477615.1 uncultured Phycisphaeraceae bacterium
TCCGCGCGCCAAGGCCGAGACCCCTTGGTGGGTTCGGGACGCCGCTTCAGGGAAGGCGAGGCGAGTGCGATTCAGCGACGACGACGCGTGCTGGCGATTGCCAGGATGGCCAGCGGGACCGCGGTCGAAGGTGACGGGACTTCGAACGAGAACTGGATGTGGTCGAGTTCGATGCCGCTGGCGGTGTTCGAGATGGTGATCTTGCGGATTCCGTCCAGATTGCTGACACCGTAAAAGCGGTCTTCCGCGGTGGTCCCGGTGAACCCGCCGTCGGCGTGGCTTCCGGTGATGAACCCGAGCGAGGTGTCGGTGGCGTCGAACGCCTCGAACCTGACGGTCCCGCCGCCATCGGTCCATACGATGCCGACCGAGAGCGGCAGACCGCCCAGGGTGGTGGGGTCGAATGTGAACGTGATGCCGGTCCCGCCGTCCCCGTTGAAGATCGATCGGCCGCGCCCGATTCCGTCGATGGCACCGTCATCAGCGTCGACTGAGTCGACGAGCAACCCGAAATCTTCGGCACCGATGATGGAGCCAGCGCTGGCGGTGATGCCGGGAAGGCGCGAATCGTCTTCGAGATTGTCAACAGTCCAGCCCGAGTGCCCGCTGAACGGGCTGTCGGCGGTGCTGAGGTACTCGGTCGGGCCCACAAACGTGGCGGCGTGGGCGGACCCGCCCAAAACCAAGACAGCGGTCGCGAGCGCGGCGGGGAAACGATGGTTCATCTTTCTCTGACTCCTGGGCGGGGACAAAAAGCGGCCCTGGGGCCACACCTGTGCAGGGGAACAGAACTGCGGTTCTCGGGCAGTGCAAGAAAAACAGGCAGGGGGTGTATGAAATCGCGGATTCTCTTGAGGCGGGGCGAGACGCGGAACAACAATCGGGGGCATAAACCTATCGAAATCCAAACGGATTGCGATGTCCACGCCCTGATCAGTTGGCAACTCGCGGGCGGGCCGCTACACTCTCCTCCCCCCATTCCCGAGGCGCGGGCAAGCGCCGCGGCGGGGTGTCTGATGATTCCGCGTGCCAGGGCCGAGACATTCGGCGTGGTTCGCCGCCGACCTCGGTCGGTTGAGATCGAGTGTTTCGAGTTTGAGACGCAGACCGCCGCAGAACTGAACTTCCCATGCCGACCATCAACCAACTGATCCGCGCCCCCCGCGTTCCCCAGTCCAAACTGAAGAAGAACAAGGACCTGGCGCAGTGCCCGCAGAAGCGCGGCGTGTGTCTGCTCGTCAAGACCATGACCCCCAAGAAGCCGAACTCGGCGCTGCGGAAGATCTGCCGCGTCCGCCTGAGCAACGGCAAGGAAGTCACCGCCTACATCGGCGGCGAAGGGCACAACCTCCAGGAGCACTCGATCGTGCTCGTCCGCGGCGGTCGCGTCCGCGACCTCCCCGGTGTCCGCTACCACGTCGTCCGCGGCAGCCTGGACTGCCTGGGCGTCGAGGGCCGCAAGAAGGGCCGCTCGAAGTACGGGGCCAAGCGCGGCAAGGGCGCGGCGAAGAAGTAAGCCGCCGAGGGCGGCGGGAACGCCGCCCCAGGCATCGGGCACTAGGCACTGGGCACTAGGGCCAGAGAGAAGCAGGTAGCCCAGCGAATCAAGTGTTTTTCGTGGGTTGGATTGCGATTGACCTAGTGCCTGATGCCCAGTGCCTAGTGCCTTCCCAAGTGCCTTCCCCGGGCAAGTAATCCCAGCCGCTCTTGGCCGAGCGTTGGGGTGAACAAGTGAGGCGGGCCGCGTGTGCGGGTTCGCCGGATGAGCCAGGTTGCTCCCCCAAGGGGAGATTTCAGGAGACATCAATGGCCGGACGCTGGACCGCTTCGGAAGATCAGCTTCGCCCCGACCCCCGCTTCAACAACCGCACGCTCGCGCGGTTCATCAACTGCATCATGCAGGACGGCAAGAAGTCCGTCGCCCAGCGCGTCGTCTACGACGCGATGGACGAGATCCAGACCCGCATGGACAAGCAGGCCCACCCCGGCGGCCTGAAGTCCTCCCTCGAAGTCTTCGAGAAGGCCATCGAGAACGCCAAGCCCTTTGTCGAAGTGCGCTCCAAGCGCGTCGGCGGTGCCAACTACCAGGTGCCGATGCAGGTCGGCCCACGTAGGCGTCAGAGCCTGTCGTTCCGCTGGATCATCGGCTCGTGCCGCGCC
>CAYZFW010000569.1:0-2159 GCA_964477615.1 uncultured Phycisphaeraceae bacterium
CCGCCCTCCACATCGAGGGGTAGGCCACAGCCTGCCAGTTGGAGGGAGTGGTCTTGATTCCACACCCCAAGCAACCGTCACCGCGTACGTCAACCTCCAGCGTCGGTATCTTCTGACTGGCAGACCCGCGGACAACTCCCACGGTCGCCCAGATGGGTACAGGCATGACCGACCGCACCTGCATTGTGGACGTCTTCGAGAATCACTTTGGCGTGAGCGTTGCCAGCCCGAGCCCGGACGATGTCGCGTCGCTGCCCCCTAGCCAGGTGGGTGAACTTGTCGAGATGATCGATGCGTTCCTCGAGTCGGCTTCTGTTGAAGCGGTGCATCCGGAGGCTATCTCGCTCGATGGGCTGTGCAACCCGATCATCGTCGCGGACGATCCGAGTGAGCCGACCACGACCCGCCGGGCCAAGCAGGTCGCGCTCATGCACCGTGAGGTCATGATCCCGATGCAGCCGCTGATGGTCGACTTTGACATCAGCGGTGCCCGATACCCCGCCGCTCTGCTCCGCTGGGTCAAGGCCAACGCGACGCTGCTGCGTGAGCATGTGTTCACGCTCGCCGCACGCCCGAACATCCTGCTGGTGCATGGTGAGGAGAAGGTCCGCACTTTGGTGGGCTCGCTTGTGGACGAGCTGATGAAACCAGAACACGCGGCCCTCCGTGACCGGCTACGGCTGCAATCCGATACAACAAAGGAAGAAGTTCGCTCGACCATTGATGCGTCGCTGTGCAGCGTGCTTTCTGACATCGGGACGGCGGCCCATGCTTCGGCGAATCTCGGGTTTGTGGATAATGACGCCGCAGCGTTGCACGAATTTGTGCTCGGTGCTTTGCCCAAGGAGGGGCTTGGCGCTGACGGGCGAGCGCGGCATGCAAACCTCCTGAAGGAGTTGACGCTGCCGAGCATCGACTCGGTGAGCGACGAGGATTTCATTGGCATCCGGCAGGACTCGGAAGGGTTCGCCGAGTTCCGGGCGGCGCTGGGTCGGGTGCTGGCACGCACGGACGCGGGCGTTGTCGCCGGCGGCCAGATTAACGCCGCGTTCCGCGACAACCTCGACGAGATTCGCTGGCGGGCCGAGCTGCTGCGGACGGAGGTCGGCAAGAAGGCCTTCCGAAAGTGGTTTGGCCCGGCCGTGGGCAGCATCACAATCGGCGGCGTGGTGTCGACCAGCGCCGCGGCGATGGCGGACCTGACTTCCGCCGGCACGGCCAGCCCGGCGGGCCTTGCTGCGAGGCTCGGCACAACTATGGTCTTGGCCACGCTGGCTGCAATCATGCTCGAGTCGTCGCCGACGCGCCAGAAGCGGTTGCTGCGGTTCTACGAAGTGCTGCTTGAAGAAGAGCGCTAGTCGTTTGTGTTCTGCTGCAGGGGTTTTCCACATTGAGCGATTTCGGAGGGTGCTGCAGTAAAGGTGCGGCGCTTTACCTTTCTCAACCTTTTGCTCGCGGCCTTCAAAGGCCGTTCAACGGCCGTTCAAGTGCGTTTACAGCAGTGCGCGGCGCGAGTGTGCTGATGCCGCCGTGCGTGCTCTTCTGCAGCGATGGGACACTCACTTCCGGAGTTTGCGGATTGGAACTGTCCGCGCAGCGAGGTGTGAACACTCACTGCAGTGGCCGTCGATGTGTGGATAACTCAGATTGCCGCTTGCGTTCTGCGGTGCGGATGGGTTTACTGAGACATTGTCGGCACAAACAGCGGCAACGCTGTGCAGGCCGATCGAGAGATCTTTGCCGCTGACTCCGACGGCGGCATACCGCGGCACCCGGCACGGAAACTCTGCATTCGCTGCTTGAAGAGGCGACGCAGCAAGCCTGATAGGCCGGGTGTACGAACAACGGAGACCATGGGGTCTAGATAAGCACCGCGCGGCTGGTTGAACAGCCCCGCATCGGACTGATCGAGTCAAACAGGATCAATACTTCTTGTGCTCGGCGCAGGACGCGCCGGAGGCATATGGCGCTGGGTATTCCGTGATTTCGCGTGGCACTGCGCGGAGTCTCCGGATGCCCTCGCAGTGAAATCGCGTGTCCACGGCTTGGCGTTTGCGCCGGGCGATTGTGGCGCACTCCCGCACTCTCTTTGCACGGAGGCATCTCATGCGTATCGAACGGATCGCTGTTGCGCGTCTGAACCCGGCGGCGTACAACCC
>CAYZFW010000570.1:0-2159 GCA_964477615.1 uncultured Phycisphaeraceae bacterium
GCCGGGCCGGAGATGATGACGATCACGGGCGTGACGCGCGATCTGGAGGTCGAGCCGGATGCGGCGGCGGGCGCTTCCGGGGGGGGGTGGTATGCGGTGAAGTTCGACCTGGACCGGGCTCCGGTGTTCAGCGTAAAGGCGGACGCGAGGGTGAACGTGGACACGCTGGAGGCGGAGTTCAGGCCGCTGTCGCTGGCGGTGATGCTGAATGATGAGGGGTACCAGGCGCTTCCGCCGGAGGTGCAGCGGCCGCTTCGCGAGCACGATGCGCGCGGGGAGATGAGCGTGGTGCTGGACGGGCGGGTGGCGCTGCGGGACTTTGCCGCGTCGAAGCTGAATGCGGCGGCGTCGCTGAACAACTTCAACGTCGCGGCGGGCGAGTACCGGCTGCCGATTGACAATGCGCAGGCAAAGTTTGATCTCTCGAACGGGACGGCGTCGTTCTCGCAGTGTGAGGCTTCGATGCTCACCGGCTCGGTGAAGGCCGAGGGGCTTTCGGTGAACATCGCGGAAGCGTCGCGGCCGTTTTCGATGTCGTGGTCGGCGTCCGGGCTGGAGCTGCGGGAGTTGCTGCGGACCAAGACGAGCGCCGGCGAGGCACCGAAGCTCGCGGGCAAGTTCAACGGCTCGGGGAACGTTCGCGGGTCGTTGTCGGCGTTGCCCGGTGCGCTGTCGGGGAGCGGGAAGATCGAGGTGCGTGACGGGCGGCTGGTGGCGGTGCCCGTCTTGACGGACCTGATGGAGCAGATGGATGTGCTGGGCAAGATGACCGGGGTGAATACGCTGCAGGACGCGGCGGATGTCGAGTTTGATCTCACGGGCGAAGGGGTGCAGATCACCAAGGGCAGCGCGGAAACGCCCGTGGCGACGGCGAAGTTCACGGGGCTGATTCGCTACGACACGACGCTGGACCTCACGGCGAACGCCGGGCCGTTGGAGAAGGTGCAGGGCCTGCTGGGAAAGGTCGGGGGGATCATCGGTGAGGTGACGGACAAGCTGGTGAAGTACCGGATCACGGGGCCTGCGAGTGATCCGAAGATCGAGGTGAAGCCGCTGGGGTTGTGATGCTCACCGCGGAGACGCGGAGAGCGCGGAGAGGGGAGAGGGTCTGTTGGATGGGGTTTCGGGTGTCTGGAAGGCGAAGAGCGAAAAATGAAAAGCGAGAATCGGGGGTTGAGTGGTTGGCTGTTCCCCCTTGACCACTCGGCCACTCGACCACTTCTCCGCCCATCCCGCTCATACCTTATCGTGACGGCGTGAGGCCCGCCCTTCGTCCAGTCGTCGCGGTCGTGCTGCTGTCGCTGCTGACAGTGCCGATGTACTTCTGGAACCTCACGGAACTTGGGCTGTTCAACACGCAGGAGGCGATCCGGGTCAACGTCGCGCGGGAGATGCAGCGGAGCGGGGAGTGGCTGGTGCCGGTTCGGCGTGGGGAGGTGTACATCGCCAAGCCGCCGATGGTGTACTGGTGCCAGATCGGGCTGGCGAAGATCCGCGGCGGCGAGGTCGGGGAGTTTGATCTGCGGCTGAACGCGGCGCTGTGGGGTTGGGCCGGGGTGATCGCGACGTACTTTGCGGCACGGGTGCTGCTTCAAGGGAACGACAAGGACACGGCTTGTCGAGGACGCCAAGCCGTGGCACCGGGTGAGGATGGGTCGGAGCATCCCGCGGTGCTCGATCCGGCGTTCTGGTCGTCAGCGGTGCTCGCGGTGGGGATTCTGTACTCGCAGTCGGCGCGGGTGGGCGAGATCGATGTCATGCTTGTCGCGCCGGTGACGGCGGCGATTGCGCTCATGCATTTGTCTTGGCGGCATCTGCTGAGAAAAGGCCGGGCGTCGTGGGGGTGTGTGCTGCTGGCGACGCTCTCGGCGTGCATCGCGGCGGCGGTGAAAGGGCCTGCGGGGCTCGTGGTGATCGCGCTGGGAGGGAGCGTGCCGACGCTGCTTCATGCGTGGTGGTCGCGCTCGAAGCCTGTGATCGCGGGGAGGGCCGTGTCGCGCGGCAGGCTGGCGTTCAAGTCGATCGAGTCAACGCACCCGGTGCTGGTGATCGGGCTGCCCTTGGTGCTGCTGTGGCTGTGGCTGCGCGAGGCTCGCCTGCGTGTTGGTGACGCGGCGTTCGCCGCGCTGGTCGAGTTCGAGGCCGCGGACAACCTCGTG
>CAYZFW010000571.1:0-2138 GCA_964477615.1 uncultured Phycisphaeraceae bacterium
GTATGCTCGCACTCAGAGCGGGGGTGCCGATCGCGGGTATTGTGCTCGGGTGGATGATCTTGGTGGAGCAAAGACGCGAACGCCTCGGGCGATCAGTTCTACTGCCGAAGGCATTCGTGTTTGTCTTTGCGATGCTCTCGGCTTGTGCAGTGGGCGAGATCGCGGCGCGATACCTGATCGCGAGTCAGATCGCCGGCGGGACGATGTTCGATGTCCATTCCCGAGAGCGAACGGCGCTGATGGCCTTCGGAACAACGCTTACGAGCGGCCTGAGTGCTGTTGCGGCGTTTGTCTTCCTGCTCATTCTGAGGGATCGACTCGTGATCCGAGCCAGGCTCGTCACTCTGTTCGTGGCGACCTGGATGGCTGCTGTCTGTACAGCCTGCGTCTGGGGAATGTTCGAGTGGGCGGATATCTTCAATCCCAACGCCGGGCGTGGACTGACGTGGCGCGCGCCGACGCGAGTGGAGGCCGTCATGAGCTTCGCGTATTACCGTGCCAATGAGAGCATCCCCATCGCGCTGCTCCTTGGCAGCACGCCACTACTGCTCATCGCACGCAAGTCTCGACACGACGGTGCCGAGCCCAACTGTGTCCGTTGCGGATATCCAACGGTTGCCCCTGTCGCCACGAGATGCCCAGAGTGCGGCGAGGACTACCAAACTACTCGGGCGCCTTGAAGCCAGGCCGAGGTACAGTCAGGTGCCCCAAAGAACCTGCCCCGTGCCACGATGGGCCGTCTTCGGGGGCGGCCCGTCGTGCATCGTGTCGTGCGTGACGTGTCGTTATTCGGCACGACGCTCGGATCAGAATCCGAGCATCGTGGCACCACCTCCTCAGCCCGCGGCACAACATTCCCCATCCTCGCTACCCTGATCACTCCTCGGTGTCCGACCTAGTGCGGCCCGGTGGAACCCATACCGAAACCCACCAACCAATCCCCTCAAACCACCCTCCCCCCATGACCACCCCAAACCACATCGCCGTGATCGGCGCCGGCCAGATGGGCGGCGGCATTGCCCAGGTTGCCGCGGTTGCCGGCATCAATGTCACTGTGTTCGACTCGTTCCCCGGTGCCGCCGAGCGGTGCCAGGGGGTGCACAAGAAGTCGTTGGCGAAGTTTGTTGAGAAGGCGAAGATGAGCCAGGGCGACGCCGACGCCGCGCTGGCCCGCATCCGGCACGTAAGCACGCTGGAGGCGCTGCCGAAGGACGCCGACTGGGTGATCGAGGCGGTGGTCGAGGATGCGAAGGTGAAGCGCGACCTCTTCTCCAAACTCGCGGCGATGTACCCCAGCGACAACGTCGTCCTTGCCACGAATACCAGCAGCATCAGCATCACGGAGATCGCCGCGGGGGCAGGCAGCGCCGCGGCCGGGGGGCGTGTGGTCGGCATGCACTTCTTCAACCCCGTGCCGCTGATGCAGCTCGTCGAGGTCATCCCGGCGGTGCAGACCCGCGCCGACGTGGTGGAGCGGACGATCGCGCTCGCGACGAAGATGGGCAAGACGCCGCTGAAGGCGAACGACCGCGCCGGCTTCATTAGCAACCGCGTGCTGATGCCGATGATCAACGAGGCGTTCTACGCCTGGATGGAAGGCGTGGCGGAACCGGAAGCCATCGACGGCATCATGAAACTCGGCTGCAACTTCCCCATGGGCCCGCTGCGCCTGGCGGACTTCATCGGGCTGGATACGTGCGCCCACATCATGAACGTCCTCGCCGAGGGCCTGAACAACGACCGCTACCGCCCCTGCCCGCTGCTGCGGCAGTTGGTGACGGCGGGGCGGCTTGGTGACAAGGCGGGGCGTGGGGTGTTTGAGTATCCGAGGAAGTAAACTCTCGGGCATTTGCATCCGAGCGCGGCGCCGACACGCCGTCTTCGACAACGCACGACGTGACAGCCGAGGGGGACATGCCAGAAGTTCAGACGCACCCCGAGAAGACGACCACGCCGCCCGCCGAGCCCACTCGGACGCGACGCTGGCTGCCGGAGTCTCGCCTGCTCCGCTGGCTCCTCTACATCGGCGTCGCGATCATCGCGTTCAACGTGACCGCGTTCCTCGTTCTGCTCTACTTTGGCACGCGCCCAAATCTGCCGTACGTTGACCACTACCCGCAGTACCGGCAACTCTCGAT
>CAYZFW010000572.1:0-2132 GCA_964477615.1 uncultured Phycisphaeraceae bacterium
CCGTCTGCTTCGTCGCCCTCACCTACATCTTCGAACCCGGCTCCCACGGCGAACAAAAATCCAAGGCCGCCCAGCTCGGCATCAAGCGCGTCATGGAAGCCGGCATCCAGCCCCACATCATCGCCTGCCGATCCGCGCGCCCGTGTACCAGCACGGTCCTGCAGAAGATCGCGATGTTCACCAACGTCTCGCAGAAGCGCGTCTTCAGCATGCACGACCGCAAGAGCGTCTACGAAATCCCCGACGCCATGCGACAGGAAGGCCTCGACCGCGAGGTCCTCAGCATCCTCGGCCTCCACGACCGCGTCGACCTCGCCCAGGAAGACCGCCACCGCGACCGCTGGATGACCTACGTCCGCAAGATGAACAACAACAGGGCCCGCACCGTCAAGATCGGCATCACCGGCAAGTACGCCGGCCTCCGCGACGCCTACGCCTCCATCGATAAAGCCGTCGAGCACTGTTCCACCCACCTCGCCTGCGACGTCGACCTCGAGTGGATCAGCGCCACCGACGTCACCGACGACAACGCCAAGTCCCTCCTGGGCCACCTCGACGCCGTCATCGTCCCGGGCGGCTTCGGCGCCCGCGGCGTCGAAGGCAAAATCTCCTGCGTCCGCTACTGCCGCGAAGCCAAGGTCCCCTACCTCGGCATCTGCCTCGGTTTCCAGGTCGCCGTGATTGAGTTCGCCCGCAACGTCATGGGCCTCAAGGACGCCAACAGCACCGAGTTCGACCCGCACTGCCCCCAGCCCGTCATCTCCGAGTTGCCAGACCAAAAGAGGATCGAAAAACTCGGCGGCTCCATGCGCCTCGGCGGCCAGATGGTCCAGATCACCCCCGGCACCCTCGCCTACGAGCTCTACCGCAACCGCGAAACCATCCGCGAACGCTTCCGCCACCGCTACGAAGTCGACCCCGGCTACGTCGAACGCCTCGAAGCCGCCGGCCTCATCTTCTCAGGCCGCCACCCCGTCTACCCCATCATGCAGGTCCTCGAACTCCCGAGAACCGCGGCAGACGCCCACCCCACCGAAGGCCGCGACCCCATCACCCACCCCTTCTTCCTGGCAGGCCAGTTCCACCCCGAACTCACCGGCCGCCCGCTCCGCCCCCAACCAATGTTCATGGGCCTCGTCGCCGCGGCGATCAAGAGAAAACACCCCGAGCAGGACCCCTTCCGGCAAGTCCGCGAAGCCGCCGGCGTCGAGGTGGGGTGACCATCGGGTGGCACGCTGCTGCCTTAAGAAGCATGCTCGAACTCAGGCAAGGGTGGCATGCTTCTGCCCTGAGAAGCATGCTCCGATTCACCTCCGCCCTGGCAGCGCATCCCAGCATAAAGGGATCTTCCCCCCCGTCCGATCCCGAAACGTGACCGCGCTCGACCATGGCCAGTCCTCCGGACGCGCGCACAAGCCCTCGTCCACCGGATTCGTGTGGATGTAGTCGATCATGCTCCAGATCGTTTCATCGGAAGTCATGTTCCGGTCGTATCCGCCGCCGCGCTGCCAGAACCTGTGCGCGATCTCCCCCGAAGCGCGCCGGTCTTCCATCCGCGCCAGCGACGCCGGTGAAGACCGCCGTGCCCACGCAATCGCGCCCTGAGCAACCGGCAACTTGATCGAGCGCAGGATCGACGCGACGGGAGGGCGGGAGACAGGATCAGGAAAGATGAGCAGATGAACATGCGTCGGCATCAGACACCACGCCCAGACCGCGAAACAGTGCTTCGACTGTGCACGGATGATCGTATCCACCACCCACTGCCGGGCCCGGTCCGAACGCAGAAACGGTTGGTTCCGGAAGCACGACCAGTTCAACGCCCGACCATGGTTGAATCCCTCGATCCGACGCAGGCGCTTGAACTTCTGCGTGGGCGCACCCTCGACTCCATCATCCTCGGACATGGCATCCACGCACGTACACTACCCAACCCACGCCTCAAGACCCAGCAAAAGTGCAAAGAAGGGTGGCATGCTTCTGCCCTGAGAAGCATGCGAGAACACCCAGAAACCCAGAAAGTACCCCAGCCCCTGCGTCCGAAGCATGCTTCCCAAAGCGGAAGCATGCCACCCGGAAAACGGCCACCGGCCGAACTCACGGCGGCTCCCGACAGTCGATCCACCGCTCCC
>CAYZFW010000573.1:0-2108 GCA_964477615.1 uncultured Phycisphaeraceae bacterium
GCTCCCAGCAACGCGGCCCGACAGAGTCGCGAGGACTCAGCGAGCGAACAACCCCATCTGATCACCTTTCGGCGGTGGCACAGGCCTTCGGAATGCCCCCGAGCTGACGCCGATGCCGCGATCGTCCAGGCCCAGCGACTTCTTGAACACGTTGAAGAGGCGGCCGATCTGCTCGGCCCGCTCGCCCACGCCGCGCTGACGTTCCTTCCACGCCGACTGATACAGCGCCCCGCGCCGCGCCTCGCGCAGTTGCCCCTCGGCGTGTGCCGCCCGATCCGGGAACTCGCGGGCAAGCCAGTCGAGATACAGTTCCTTGATCTGGTACGGCAGGCGCAGCAGAACATACCCCGCACCGGTGGCCCCGTGCTCCTTCGCGGCCTTCAGGATCGCCGGGATTTCATGGTCGTTCAGCGCGGGGATGATCGGGGCCGCCATCACCGTCACGGGTACGCCCGCGTGAGACAGTTCGCGCATCGCGCGGAGCCGGTCTTTCGGGGCACTCGCCCGCGGCTCCATCTTCCGCGCCAGTTCGACGTCCAGCGTTGTCACGCTGATCGCAACGTTCGCCGCGCCGTCCTTCGCGAGCCGCGAGAGCAGATCGATGTCCCGCGTGACCATCGCGTTCTTGGTGACGATGGTGACGGGCTGGCCGCACGAGGCCATCACTTCAAGGCACCTCCGTGTGATGCGGAGCGAGCGCTCGACCGGCTGGTACGGGTCGGTGATGCCGCTGAGCATGATGGGCTCGCCGTTCCACTTCGGGTGCGAAAGTTCTTTCCGCAGGAGTTGCGGCGCGTCCTCCTTGGCGAAGATCTGAGTCTCGAAATCGAGGCCGCAGGAGAGTCCGAAGGTCTCGTGCGTGGGGCGCGCGTAGCAGTAGACGCAGCCGTGCTCGCAGCCGCGGTAGGGGTTCAGGGTCCACTTCATGTGGAGGTCCGGCGAGTCGACCGGGTTGATGACGGTGCGGGCGTGGTCTTTGAAGACGCGGGTGCGGACGTTGATTCCCTGCTCGTCCGGATGCTCGATGCGCAGCTCGTCAAGGTGCTCGCCCAGCACGTGGAGCGAGATGGGCTCGAAGCGGTTGGGCGGGTTCAGTTGGGCCCCGCGCCCGCGGACCGCCCCGTGCGTGGTGCGGTTGGCGTACGCGGCGTTCTCGTCCGCGTCGGAATGGAGCGGTCCGGGCCTCACTCCCAAACATAGGCCGAATATCAAGGCAAAGCGAAGAGGACTGTTGCGTCCGAAAACGTGGCGGGCTGCGAACTGGCTTTCCCGGGGAGCCTGAGCCGATCCCCATTCCCAGCGCGGCGATGCGCGAATACAATCGCTCCCACACCGAAAGCCCGTGCGCGCTTGACTTTGCGGCGCGCGGGGCACCGAAAGGCGGCAACCCATGGGCCTCGACTTCGCCATCGAACAACTGTTCGCCACCGGCTGGAGCGCGCTGGACACCTCCGGGTGCGAGTACCACCAGGGCCGGTGCTACCCCGGCTTGGGACGCGTGATGCGCGAGTTCGCCTCGGCGGGCGCGGACCTGAGCATCCGCAAGATCGACCTCTTCGATTGCTACCGCGCCGAATGGCGCGACGCCGCCGGGCACGCGCTGGGCGGCGTGGTGGGGCACACCGAGACCGAGGCTGCCGTGTACGCGCTGGCGATGTTCCGCCGTGCGGCGATGATGGCCGTGGCGTGAGTCGAGGAGCGCGTCTCACAAAGAAGCGGAAGAGCACGACGCCGGCGCCGACGGTAGCGTCGTGGCACGTCGACGCATACGACTGTTGAGAACGAAAAAGGCCCCTCCGAGTTGGAGGGGCCTGTTGCGTTCATGCGGCCATCCGGCTCATGCCATATTGCCTTGATGCCTTCGTGCCTTCCGGCATCACATCTTGATCTTGTCCGAGCCCATGGCGCCGTGGTCGGCGTCCATGCCGCCCTTGGTGGGCGAGGGGCCGCGGTCGGCGCGTTCGGCCTTCTCGGCCTTGTCGGCGCGGGCCTCTTCGACGGCGCCCCACTGAGCGCGCTTCAGCGAGAGGCCGATCTTGCGGTCGCTGGTATCGACGCGGAGGATCTTGACGTCCACCTCGTCGTTGGCCTTGACCACGTCCTGCGGG
>CAYZFW010000574.1:0-2105 GCA_964477615.1 uncultured Phycisphaeraceae bacterium
GCAGGCAATCTGCGTCAGCGCGCCGCAGGTGCCGGAGTAGAGCGCCAGGAGCGTGTCGTCGGCGTTTGATCCCACCATCTGGCGCGTCGACAGCCGCACCGAGGTGTGGCTCGCCTGGAACGAGAACCACGCCGAGTTCAGGCCCGGCCCCGCCCCGCCGAACCGGCAGGGGAAGATCGGGTCCGAGGGGCTCGACGTCATCATCGCCAAATCCACCTCGGCGTAGCCGTTGCACGAGATGCCCTGAGCCGTCGCACACTCATCCCCGGGCGTCGCCGGCCCGCACTCCACCGTCAGTTCGTACCGCGCCATGTCGATCGGCGTCTTGGCGGCGACACGCACCCGATACGTCTGCCCCGCAGTCAGCCCCGTCAGTTCCACCCGCGAAAGCCGGTTGGTCGGCGAGATGTCGTCGTTGCACGCGACCTGCGTCAGCGAGCCGCACGCCCCGGAATACACCTCCAGCAGCGTGTCGAGGCTCTGCCCGCGCTCTCCCGGGTCCGCGGCGAGGAAATCCGTAAAGACCGTGGCGGTCGTCCCCACAGGGGTGAATGAGTACCACAAGGAGCCGTGCCCGAAGGCGTCGAAGCACGGCAAAGCGTTGGGATCATTCGTCTGCATCGTGCCGAAGCGCGTGTCCGCAAGCACCGTCGTGTTGCACTGGATCGACGACGCCCCGGTGCATTCGTCGTTGAACGGCAGCCCGCCGCACGTCAGCGCGATCGAGAAAATGTTGTCGTTGCCCGCGGCGTTGAAGTTGCCGACCAAGATGTAGTACAAGGTCCCAGCGACGGCGTTGAAGGTCGCGGTCTCTGACTGAAACTCGAAAAAGGTATCCGCACAGGCGACTTCCGTAAGACCCCCGCACGTCCCGCTCAGCACCAGCAGCACCTTGTCGTCGTCGCTGTTCACACGGACGGTCGCGGCGCAGTTCGCCGTGGGAAGCCACTCGAACCAGACGGACTCGCGCATCTCCGGGCTGCCCGAGCCGTTGCACGACCCGGGTGGGCCGTCGTCGCTGAGGAAACTGCTGCTGAAGTTCCAGTTGCTGGTGTACGGCAGTGCCGAGGGAATCTGGATGGCGATCGTGCAGAAATTGCCAGGGGCCGGCGACCCGGCCTCGGCCTGGGCCGAGACTCTCGCGGCGAAAACACCCAGCACGAGGCACAGGGCGGGAACCAGCATAGAACAACGTTTCATCGTCTTTCTCCTCCGACACAACGTCCGAAATCCGTCCGAGCCCGCCGTACTGCACGCGGGACAGCAAGTATGCCCGGAACTGGTCGGGAAAGCACGAATAATCCGGGCAATGCCCCCCACAACCGTGTTATGGTCAGGTGAAATCCCACGCCGAGCACGAATCCGATAATCGCCGGATCGCGCGCCGAGCGAACCATGGCCGCGCGGACATGCAGGAGAGCGGGGAACAACCACTCTCTTCAAGCAACCAACACCGCGCCCCCCCCCGCTGAGCTAAATCCGCACCACAGGACACGTCAGCCTCCACCACCACAAGCCATGAAGCACAACCACCAATCCAACCTCGCCTGCCTGTTCTTGGCGGCCCTCTGCGCCGCGCCCGCCCACGCCCAGCCCGCCTTCAACTCGCAAGTCGCCGACGAGATCTTCTACCACTTCATGCCCATCTCCTGGCGCGACTCCAACAACGACGCCAACCGCTTCGGGGACTTCGGCGGCATGACCGCCTCCCTCGACTACCTCGAATCCCTCGGCGTCACCGCCGTCTGGATGAACCCCATCTTCCCCTCAGCCGCCTACCACGGCTACCAGCACGGTCCTGCCGATCAGGTCGACCCCGACTTCGGCACCCAGCAGCAGTTCCTCGACTTCGTCGCCGCCGCCAAACTCCGGGGCATCAAGGTCTACCTCGACTTCGTGGTCTACGGCGTGAGCCACAACTCAACCTGGTATCAGAGCGCGTTCAACAACCCCGCGAGCGTGTTCGACACCTGGCTCGCCTTCACGAACGCCGCGAACACGCAGTACCAGGGCTCGTTCTACAACACCTGGAACGGCGCCGGCGTCGGGCACATCCACTGGGACCTCCGCACCCCCGCCGCGCGGAATCAAGTCATCTCGTGGGC
>CAYZFW010000575.1:0-2104 GCA_964477615.1 uncultured Phycisphaeraceae bacterium
GTGGTTGTTGCGGTCGATGACGGTGACGTGGGCGTGCGACCGAGCGAGTTCGCGTGCGGCGTAGAGGCCGGCGAACCCGCCGCCAATGATGACCACGCGGGGAGGTTGGGTCACGAGAAAGGTCCGATTGTGGCCCCCTTGGCGTGGGGGTCTGGGTGCGATCGTCGCGAGCGTCCTGCGGGATGCTACGGCGGAGCGGGCGTCTCGACGAGCGTGGGCAATCGCCCAACGGCTCGATAACTCCGCAGCCGGTGCAACCGTCGGCTGGCCGGATGGAGTTGGGGCGGGGCGTTGAACGCCGGGGGCAATCGAATCGATCTTGGGGTGCCGGAACCCACGAGAACCAGCATGAAGACCAAGACTTCACACACGCCCGAGGAATCGCTCAAGCCCGCGGCTACAGGGCTCCCGCCTACCCGGAGAGCGCCCCGCTGGGTGCTGATGTTCGCTCTGCTCGCGACGGTCAACGTTGTGACAGTGGTGGCGAGCCTGAGTCTGTCGCACGCGCTGGGGAATCTGGTGACGATCGGCGCGATCCAGAACTCGCAGGCGGCGGTGCGGCTGAAGCGGTTCTCGGAGTTGGAGGAGATCGCGTCTCGGATGAACGCGCCGGGGAACAACGTGTTCACCAGCGGCGACCCCGATGCCGAGGAGGGCGTGCTGAAGCGAGCGTCCGGAGAATTCGGCGCCCTGCTCGAGGTTGTCAAGGAAGACATCGCGCTCGTCTCGCCAGAAATGCGACGCGAGCTCTTGAAAGAATGCGAGGGTGCCTCGAGGACCGCGAGTGAGATGCAGAGCGAGGCGAGGGCGGTCTTCGGGGCCATGCGCCGAGGCGACCTCGCCGAGGCGGGCAGACGGATGGCGTCGATGGATGCGATCAACGCCGAGCTCGGCGAGCACATTGAGAACATGCAGAACGTGGTGTGGCGGAAGAACGACGCCGACCTGACCGCCCAGCGGCACTGGGCGGCTCAGTTGCGGTCGATGGAGATCGCTGCGGCGGGTCTGGTATTGCTCGGGGTTGTTGGCGCTGTGCTGTACGGCGGTGTCATGGCCCGCAGCGCACGCCGGATCGAGCGAGAGATCGAAGACAACACCCGAATGCTCGTGGAGGCCCGAACACAGGCCGAGGTCGCCAGCGTGGCCAAGACCCGGTTCTTCGCCGGCCTCAGCCACGAGATCCGGACGCCCCTCAACGGCATCATCGGTTTCGCCGACCTGCTGCAGCGCGGCGCGGACGACGGCGACGCCGCTCGGCGCAATGAGTGGATCGAGATTATTCACTCGAGCGGCAATCACCTCCTGGGGCTGCTGAACAACATCCTCGACATGTCAAAGGCCGAGGCCGACAAGATGGAGATCGCGCCCGCGCCGTGTGATCTGAAGAAGGCCGTGAAGGACGCGGTGCTGCTGATGAAGTCGCGAGCGGACGAGCAGGGCATCGGTCTCGACGTTGAGTTCGAAGCCGGACTGCCCGGCGCGATCCGTACCGACGAGACCCGTCTTCGCCAGATCGTTATGAATCTGGTTGGAAACGCCGTGAAGTTCACCAAGGCCGGCGGGGTCAAGGTGTCGGTGCGAGCGGTGGGGGACGCTTCCAAACCGTCGGTCTCATTGTGCGTGAGCGATACCGGGATCGGCATGACCACCGAGCAGATGGGCCCTCTCTTCTCGCCTTACGAGCAGGGGGACCGCTCGATCGCGTCTTCGTTCGGGGGCACGGGTCTGGGGCTGTGGATCAGCCGCGAACTTGCTCGAAGGCTCGGCGGCGACATCACCGTCCGCAGCACGCCCGGCGTCGGAAGCGTGTTCGAGCTCATCATCGCCGCCCCGCCGCTCCTGCCGGGTGAGGTCGTGCCCGCGGTCCGAGTCACCGCCGGGTCGGCGGCATCGAAGCCGCTCGCGGGGCGCACTGTTCTTGTGGCCGACGATGTTGAAGCCAACCGCAAGGTCTGTCGTGTGTTCCTTGAGAACTCCGGCGCGAGCGTCCTCCTGGCGGAAGACGGCGGTCAGGCCATCGAGGCGTGCCGCACCCACGCGATCGACCTGGTGCTGATGGACATGCAGATGCCGGGCGTTTCGGGCATCGACGCCGCGCGAGCGG
>CAYZFW010000576.1:0-2094 GCA_964477615.1 uncultured Phycisphaeraceae bacterium
GGAAATCCGGGCAACGGCGGCGGCGGACCCATCCAACCCGGCGGGACGCCGGGCTCAGGCGGCGGCAACCCATCCTGACCTTGGACGAGTGTCCAGCACTCGAAACCGACAAGGAACCCCGCCCTGGGTGAAAGCCCGGGGCGGGGTGGTTTTTGGGGGAAGGCACGGAGGGGAAGGCAAGAGGCATGAGGCATCAAGGCATCAAGCCGGAAGGTATGCGGCGCGCCCATGAGTGCGGGGCTCCTGAAGCGCAGCATACAAGGTCACGCTTCGCGCGCTCCGCGTCTCCGCGGTGGATGAGCGCATCAACGCCGCCGGTGCGGGCCGATGCCGTAGCGGAGCACGCACCACAGGGCCGCGACGCCGTCTTGCCACCCGATTTTCTTTCCCTCGGCGTAGGTGCGTCCGTCGTAACTCACACCCACTTCGTACACGCGACAGCGCCGACCGTCGATGCGCAGGCGTGCCACCTTCGCGATGACCTCGGGCTCGACGCCGAAGCGGTTTTCTTCGATCTCGATCTGCCGGTACACCTCACGGCGCAGGGCTTTGGTGCAGCACTCGATATCGGTGAGGTTCAGGTTTGTCGTCACGTTGCTGACGAGCGTGAGCCCCTTGTTGACGACCGAGTGCCAGAAGTACAGCACGCGGTGTGTGGTGCCGATGAAGCGGGAGCCGATCACCGCGTCGGCGCGTCCTTCGAGGATGGGCCGGAGCACCGAGGGGTGGTCACGCGGGTCGTACTCCATGTCGGCGTCGTGAAAGAGGGCGATGTCGCCCGTCGCCGCCCTCAGGGCGGTTCGGAGCGCGGCACCCTTGCCGAGGTTCACCGGGTGCTTCAGCACGCGGAGGCCGGGGCCTTCCGCGATCAGGCGTGCGAGGATGTCCGATGTCCCGTCGGTCGAGGCGTCGTCAACAACGATGACCTCGCGGGAGAGGCCCATCTCCGCAAGCATCCCCGCGGCGTCATCGAGTCGGCGCAGGCACGCCTCCACATGGGCCGCCTCGTTGTAGACGGGCACGAGGATCGAGAGTGACCGGGGCGGCTGGGGCATGGCGGGACGATACCGGGCGGGACGGATTTCGCGGGGTTCTGTTGCAAAATCCCCTTCCGCTCAGCCGACGCCGATTCCGCCCGATATCATCCGCTCCCCCCGCCGGCCTGTTCTGAAGGGCACTTCGGCGTGAGGTTTGTCCCGTCATCAAGTCCCTGAGTCCCCGTGCCGCACCGCGGGCGGGTGTCAGCAACAGACCAGCAGAGGAGCCGCCGCGTGTCGAACTACTTCTTTACGTCCGAATCGGTGTCGATGGGCCATCCGGACAAGGTCGCCGACGCCGTGTCGGACGCCGTCCTGGACAGCCTGCTGGCGGTCGATCCCAAAGCCCGTGTGGCGTGCGAGACGCTGTGCACCACCGGCCTGGTGGTGGTCGCGGGCGAGGTGACGGTCCACAACGAGGCGGGCGTCGCGGCGCTGAACGATGTCGAGCACACCGCCCGCGGGGTGATCGAACGCATCGGCTATACCAACGACCCCTCGATGAAGTTCGACGCCGAGTCGTGCGCTGTCCTCCGCACCATCCACGGCCAGTCGGCTGATATCGCCCAGGGCGTGGACCGCGAGGGCGCGGGCGACCAGGGGATGATGTTCGGCTACGCCTGCCGCGAGACGGAGGAACTGGAGAAGGGCACGTTCATGCCGCTGCCGGTGTTCCTTTCGCACCGGCTGGTGGAGAAGCAGGCGGAGGTGCGCCGCGCGAACAAACTGATCAAGGGCCTGCGTCCGGACGCCAAGAGCCAGGTGACGGTCGAGTACGCCGAGGACGGCACGCCGCTGCGTGTGGATACGGTGGTGCTCTCGACGCAGCACTCGGCCCTGTACACGCCGCCCAAGATGCAGGCGAAACTGCGTGAACTGGTGCTGAAGCACATCATCAAGCCCGTGCTGGGCAAGCACTGGTGGAACAACAAGATCAAGGTCCACATCAACCCCACCGGCAACTTCGAGGTCGGCGGGCCCCACGGCGACACCGGCCTCACGGGCCGCAAGATCATCGTCGACACCTACGGCGGCATGGGCCGTCACGGCGGCGGCG
>CAYZFW010000577.1:0-2090 GCA_964477615.1 uncultured Phycisphaeraceae bacterium
CCGTCCTCGGGTCAGTGCGAAGTCGGGCCGCGCGAGCACTGACCCGAGGACGGGTCAGTGGCACGGGTGACGCGGGTTGTCGGACGATGAACTTCGGCACGGTCGGCTCCAAGGCGTCCCGGCGCGCGGACAGCGCCCGTAGACACGGCCTCCGACCAGTGCATCGACCCAAAGGGCCGATCACTTCACGATCTGGCTCATCTTGAAGATCGGCAGGATGATGGACATGGCGATGAAGCCGACAATGCCGCCCATGACGATGATCATGATGGGCTCGAGCATTCCGGTAACCGCCTTGATCGCGTCCTTCAGCTGCTTGGCGTAGAAGACGGACACCTCGTCGAGCACCTCGCCGAGCTTACCGGACTCTTCGCCGGCGCCGATCATCTGCACCACCGCGTGCGGGAGCAGCGTGTTCTGGGACAGCGTGTGGGTGATCTTCTTGCCCTCCTTCACGGAGGCGTACACGTCGCGCCACATCTTCTTGTACAGCCGGCTGCCCGCGATATCGCCGGTGATGGCGATGGTGTCGAGCATCGGCACGCCGGCGTTGATCAGTTCGCCCATCGTCTGCAGCGAGCGGCTGATGTACAGCGAGCGGAACATCCGCTTGAGGATCGGGCACGCCAGCTTGAACCGGTCCATCCACGACGCCCCGAAGTCCGAGCGCAGGAAGAAGAACCCGCCCACCGCCGCGGCGACCAGGCCGCCCACGACCCACGGCCACTGGTACACCATGAAGTCCGAAAGCCCCATCAGGAACTTCGTGGACCACGGCAGCACCGATTCCTTGCCCTCGAACACCTTGGCGAACTTGGGCAGAACGAACGTGAGCAGGAACACCGTGACGCCCACCGCCATCGTGGCGATGACGCCGGGGTAGATCATCGCGCCCACGACCATGCGCTTGGTCTCGATCTGCTGGGCGGTGTAACCAGCGATGCGGTCGAGCATCTTGCCGAACGAGCCCGACATCTCCGAGGCACGGACCATGTTCACGTACAGCGGGCCGAAGAGTTTCGGGTGGCGTGTGAGCGCTTCGGAGAACTGCTTGCCCGATTCGACGTCGGACTTGAGCCCCATGATGACCCGCTTGAAGCCCGCGTGCTCGGCCTGTTCGCCGATGGCGTCGAGCGCCGAGCGCAGACCGATGCCCGCGCGGACCATCACCGCCAGCTGTGTGGTGAAGTCCAGCACGTGCTTCATCGTCGGCTTGCCGGCGTTGAGCTTCTTCAGCTTGTCGATCAGCGCGTCCGAGTCCATCCCCACCGGCACCGGCGTGAGGGCCAGCACGTGCGAGCCCTGCTGCTTCAGCGTGCTCGCCGCGCTCGCCGCCGAGTCGGACTGCAAAACACCCACGACCACCTGGCCGGAAGCGTTACGGACTTGGTAGCGGTAGGCGTTCAAGGGGGAACCTCAAATCTCAAATCAGCAAAGCTCAAATCTGGACTCGATTCGAATGCTCGTGGGCTTCCGGACACTCTCGGCTCTGATGTGAGCTTTGAGTTCTTCGCTTTGAGCGTTCCCGCGGCTACGCCGCGAGCTGCTTCTCCAGCTTGTCCGGGTACGCCGCCTGCTCGATGGCGTCCTCGCGGCTGATCATGCCGTTGAAGTAGAGCTCCGCGATCGACGCGTCGAGGCTGCACATGCCCAGCGCGCGGTTGGTCTCGATGACGTTGGGGATCTCGAACGTGCGACCCTCGCGGACGATGTTGCGCACCGCGGGCGTGCACAGCAGCACCTCGACCGCCGGCACCATGCCCTTGGCATCGATGCGGGAGAACAAGGTCTGCGAGACCACGGCCTGCAGCGTGTCGGCCAGCATCGCGCGGATCTGGTTCTGCTGGTTGCTGGGGTACATGTCGATGATGCGCTCCACCGTCTGCGAGGCGTTGACGGTGTGCAGCGTGGACAGCACCAGGTGGCCCGTTTCGGCGGCCGTCATGGCCAAGGCGGTGGTGTCGAGGTCGCGCATTTCGCCGACGAGGATGATGTCGGGGTCCTGGCGCAGGGCGTGCTTCAGAGCGCTGGCGAACGAGGGCATGTCCTGCCCCAGCTCGCGCTGCTCGATCAGCGACTGCTTCGAGACC
>CAYZFW010000578.1:0-1772 GCA_964477615.1 uncultured Phycisphaeraceae bacterium
TCGGAGGACTGCCGGTGCACGCTGATCGAGCCGCCGCTGCTGTCGCTAACGGGCGAGCACTGCTCGGTGTCGGGGGTGGTGCGGATGGTGATCGATGCGCTTGATCGGCTGGGGTCGGCCCCGGCGGTTTTGGCGGGGAACTCCCTAGGCGGGCACGTGGCGATGCGGATTGCGCTGCAGCGGCCCGAACTGGTCAAGGGTCTGGTGCTGATGGGCTCTTCGGGGCTGTTCGAGCGCACGTTTGAGCGCAACGTGATGCACGCGCCGACCAGGGGTTGGCTGGAGGCCAAGATCGGCGACCTGTTCTCCGACCCGGCGAACGTGCCGCCCGGCATGGTGGACGAGGCGTACGCCGAGCTGAGCCACCGCAAGGGGGCGCGGGCGCTGGTGAAACTCGGGAAGAGCGCCAAGAACGACCACCTGGGCGAAGAGATCTCGCGGCTGCGGCTGCCAACGCTGCTTTTGTGGGGCCGACAGGACTCTGTGACTCCGCCCGAGGTCGCAGAGGAGTTCCACACGCTGATCGCCGGTTCGCGGCTGGAGTGGATCGATCGGTGCGGGCACGCGCCGCAGATCGAGCGGCCTCAGGAGGTGGCGGCGGCGCTGTCGCGGTTCATGCGGAGCGGGCCGATCGCAGATCGGCGCGGGTAGGCCCCGCATGGCGGAGCCGGGGGTTTCGGGCATTCGGGCTGAGGGTCTGGAGCGGAGTTGACTCCCCGGACGGGGGCCCCCTACGCTCCGCTGAATTGTAGCCGTGGCTACATTTTCTCGACCCGGCCCGACTCGCCCCGATTCACCCCCCCCCGCCACGTTCAGACCCTTCCACCACTGCACCCGCCGCGAGGCGAGCACTCTTCCCCCTGCACCCCATGACCGAGTTCACCCGACCCACCTTGCGTCTGATCCCGCTGCTCGCCTGCGTGCTGACGTTCTTTGCGTGCGACCGCTCGGCACCGAGTGCGTCCGAGGCACCCGCCACCCAGTCGCGCCCGAGCGTCGTCTGCACGGTCGCCATGGTGGCGGACATCGTGCGCGAGGTGGCGGGGCCTCACGCGGAGGTGACGGCGCTGTTGGGGCCGGGGATCGACCCGCACCTGTACAAGCCGACGCGGTCCGACATCGCGAAGCTGACGGTGGCCGACGCGGTGTTCTATAACGGGCTGCTGCTGGAAGGGAAGATGACCGATGCTCTGGTTCGGATCGCATCGACGGGGAAGCGTGTGCGGGCGGTGGCGTCGGAGGTTCCGGAGTCGCAGCTGCTCCAGCCCGACGGGATGGAGGGGCACGAGGACCCGCACGTGTGGATGGACCCCCGCCGGTGGGGCAGTGCCGTTGAGGCGGTGCGGCGAGAACTCGGCGCGCTCGTGCCGGCGGCGAAATCTGACATCGACGCTCGGGCGGCGGCGTACACGGAGCGGCTGAAGGCGCTGGACGCGTACGCCGAGAAGGTGCTGTCGAGCGTGCCGGAGAAGTCGCGTGTGCTGGTGACGGCGCACGATGCGTTTGCGTATCTGGGCGACCGCTACGGCTTCGAGGTGGTGGGGATTCAGGGTATTTCCACGGAGTCCGAGGCGGGGGTGCGGGACATCGAGCGGATCGTGGCGCTGCTGGTGGAGCGGAAGATCGGCGCGGTGTTCATCGAATCGACGATTGCTCCGCGGAGCGTGCAGGCGCTGATCGAGGGCGCGAAAGCGCGCGGGCACACCGTCACCATCGGGGGCGAACTCTTCTCCGATGCCATGGGCCAGGAGGGCACGTACGAGGGCACGTAC
>CAYZFW010000578.1:1782-2080 GCA_964477615.1 uncultured Phycisphaeraceae bacterium
GATCGATCACAACGTGACGACCATCGCCCGCGCACTCGGCGGCACGGCGCCGCAGGGTGGGATGAGCGGCAAGCTCTCGAACTTCATTGACCGTGAGAAGCCCGACGGTGAGGCGCGATGAGGCCCGACGGCACGACCGCCAGACCGAGCGTGCAAACGGTGCCGCGGAGCGTCCCCCGGAGCGTCCTTGACGCTCGCCCGGAGCACTCGGCGGATTCGCCGTTGTCGGTCCACGCGATGACAGTGGCGTACAACCGGCGGCCGGTGCTGTGGGACGTGGACTTTGATGCGCCGTCGT
>CAYZFW010000579.1:0-2075 GCA_964477615.1 uncultured Phycisphaeraceae bacterium
CGCGGATGAGCGCGGGGCGGTCAGGGCCTGCGGTGGTGCCATTGGGTTCGCACACGGGCCGGCGCGGACTGGGCGCGAAGATCGCGCTCGCGTCGTGCGTCGGGGCGTGTGGAACGGGGTGACATCACGGGAGGCGGACCGCCTGGCGTTGTCGGCCTCCGCGGAGAATCGCGGGGAGGCGCGGGACTCGCGCGTCGTCGGGGGCGTTCACGGCGGTGGCGGGGGACCTGTGGCGGCTGGGTTGAACGCCTCCCGCGAAGGGGAGCGTCACCCGGAAGCCCGGGGCGCTGAGCGGGGTCGCGCCGTGTGAACGGGGGACCGCACCGATGCGCCGCGCTGGTCCGCACCCGACGGCGCGAAAGCCTGTCGACGCGGGGTGCCGTCCGCCCCTGGCGTGGAACTCGCCCAAGTTCGGAGCCTCTATGAGGCTTCCGGGTTCGGGGGGGGGTTCCGCGGGCGGCCGACGGATGAACCGATAGCCCTTCGCCGGACCGATGGCGGTTACGCCTCGGGGTCATCGACGGAACGACCGTCGAACAGCTCGGGGAACATTTTCCTGGATCGGTCGCGGAGGAAAGCCGCGACTTGACGTTCGGAATCGAAGGAGCCGACCGTGCGGGCCAGCCTTTCGCACTGTCCTATATCGACACTCCGGACCACCTGCTTCAGGTAAGGAATCCGGCTTGGCGTGACGGACAGGGTACGCAGGCCCAGTCCAATAAGCAACATGGTGTACTCGGGGTCGCCGCCGACCTCCCCGCACAGGGACACGTCAACATTCGCCCGGCGCGCGGCTCGGACGACGTCCTTGATGAGCCTCAGGACGGCGGGGTGGGCAGGGGTATAAAGGGGAGCGACCTTTTCGTTGGTGCGATCCACCGCCAGGGTGTACTGCACCAGGTCATTAGTCCCGATCGAGAAGAAATCCACCTCGCGGGCGAAGGAGGACGCCATCACCGCGGCCGCGGGGGTCTCGATCATGATGCCTACCTGGATCGCGGGGTCGAACTTGATCCCGTCTTCCTGCAGGTCCTCGCGCACATCGTTGAGGATCATCTTGGCCTGGCGCAGCTCGAAGGTCGAGGTGACCAGGGGGAACATGATCTTGAGTTTGCCGAACGCGCTGGCGCGCAGGATGGCCCGCAGTTGCCGCTTGAACATCGTGACGTTCTGCAGGCAGTAGCGGATGGAGCGGAGGCCCAGGAAGGGGTTGCGCTCGGGGTTGAGGGCGCGTTCCTGGGTGTACTTGTCGGCCCCGAGGTCGAAGGTGCGGAGCGTGACGGGCAAGCCGTTTGCGTTCTCGACGGCCGTCTTGTACTCGAGAAACTGCTCTTCTTCGGTGGGCTCGTGGTCGGAGGTGAGCCACAGAAACTCGGTGCGGAAGAGGCCGACGCCGTCGCCGCCGTCGTCTTTGAGATTCTGGACCTCGCGCGCGAACTCGATGTTGGCCATGAGTTCGATGCGGGCGCCATCGGTGGTGACGGCGGGGAGGTCGCGGAGGCCCGACAGCGTGACATCGAACGACGCCTGCTGCTGCTTGTACTTGCGGTACTCGGCGAGGGTGTCCTCGTCGGGCTTGAGGATGGCGACGCCGCGGTCGCCGTCGAGGATGATCCAGTCGCCCGCCTCGGCGAGTTCGGAGAGGGTGCCGACGCCCACGACCGCCGGGATTTCCAGGGCGCGGGCGAAGATGGCGGTGTGCGAGGTCTGGCCGCCGAGGTCGGTGAGGAAGCCCAGAACGTGCTTCTTGGGGAACGCCGCGGCCTGGCTGGGCGTGAGGTCGTGGGCGATGACGATCGCCTCGTGGTCGAGCTTCGACAGCCCCGAGGTGTGCTCGCCAATGAGCTGCTTCAGCACGCGGCGCTCGAGGTCCCAGACGTCGTCCACCTTCGTCTGGAGCGTCGCGTCCTTCATCTTCCCGAACATCGCGGCGACCACGCGGAACTGCTCCTGCGCGGCGTACTCGGCCGTGACACGGTCGGTCTCGATCCGCTTCCCGATCGGACCCGTATGGGCGCGGTCGGAGAGCATCCCCTGGTGGAACGCAAAGTTCTTCGCCGCCTCGGCCCCCAGCG
>CAYZFW010000580.1:0-2059 GCA_964477615.1 uncultured Phycisphaeraceae bacterium
GACGGTGGTGCCGAACGGGCCGAGGAAGGTGTCGAGGTCGGCGGTGTTGATGAGGCGGTCGTTGTTGAGGTCGCCGGGGCAGGGCGGGGGCGGAGCGGCACCGGTGCAGTCGTTCAGCAGGATGGTGACGTGGTCGGGCTCAAACGCGAACGTGTCGTTGGTCGTCAGCAGGTCGAGGTCGGTGTCCTGGTCAAGGTCAGCGGCCAAGACATCCGTCACCTGCGTATTGAGCAACGGGAGGTTGATGGCACTCACGAACACGCCGGTGCCGTCGTTGGTGAGGATGTTGACCCCGCCCGAGGGTGCGTCGAAGCCTCGATACCCCACGGCGAGGTCGCGGTCGTTGTCCCCGTCAACGTCGCCCACCGCAATGGCGAACGGACGGTCGGCGACCGCGAGCGGGAACGAACCGAGCGAGACGTTGCTGAACAGCCCGTTGTTGTTGCGCAGGCCGGTGATGTTGTCGCTGTTCTCGTTCGCGGTGACGATGTCGAGGTCGTTGTCGTTGTCGAAGTCGAAGACCGCGACGCTGACGGGGCGGTCGCCTCCCGACGGACCCAGGTTGAAGCCGGTAACGCCAGTGAAGGTGCCGGTGCCGTCGTTGCGGCGGAAGCCCAGGAAATCAGCGCTCGGCAGCGGCACGACGATGTCGAGATCGCCGTCGCCGTCGATATCGCCCAGGGCGACGTCGGCCACGGCGTTCGTGGAAGTCAGCACCTGAGGTGCGCCGAAGCCGCCGGTACCGTTGTTGCGCAGCACGAAGGTGTTGTTCGACGTCAGGTTGTTCAAGACGACGGCGTCAATGTCGTTGTCGGCGTCGATATCACCCAGAGCAAAAGCGATGAGCGAGAGACCGACGGGGAAACTGGTCGGGGTGGCGAAGGTGCCGGTGCCGTTGTTCAGGAGCACCGTGAGTTGGCCCGGGAACGCGCTCAGCGCGGCGATATCAAGATCGGAATCGCCGTCAAGATCAGCGACTGCGACGCGGTTCGGGGCGTCGCCGGCGGCGAAGGGCGTGGGCGGGCCAAAGGTGCCCGGGCCGGTCGAGAGCAGCACGTCGGCACGGTTGAACGCCGCGTTCACCACGGCCAGGTCCTCGCGCCCGTCGGCATCGAAGTCCGCGGCGGCCGACTCGCTGGGCCCGAACCCCAGAGGGATCTCCGCTGCCCCGCCGGCGTCGTGAAACGTGCCCGGCGCGATGCGGTCGGGGCAGCAGACCAGACGCGAGGGCTCGAAGGTGTCGGTGCCCTCGATGGAGGTTCCGCCGCTCGCGAGAGAGACTTCGAGGCGGAAGGTGAAGCCGCCGAACTCGAAGTCATCCGTGATCGGCCCGGCGTTGTCGAGGCGCAGGCGTTGGCGCACACCCTGCAGGTTCTCCGTCGGAAGGAGCGTGTAGGTGCTGAAGATGTTCGTGAAGCCGCTGAGGGGTGCGAGTTCGATGGTCTCGTTGAAGGCGAACGGCGGGGTGCCGCCGTTCAGGATGATGCGGCCTTCGTATTCGACGTCGGCGTTCTGCTGATCGAGGAATGCCTGGCCGTTGCCAGCGAAGTTGAATGTGGGCGTGCCCGGCTGCCCGAAGCAGTCGCCGAACAGATAGCGGAAGCCTTCGAGGCGTACGTTGACCCCCAAGAGGTTGAGGTCGCCGTCGGGGATGGTGAGTTCCCACGCCTCAACACGGCCCGATTGAATGACAGTCGAAGCGATATCCGAGGGAACGGTCGGGCGCGAGTTCAGTGTGACGACGGATCGCAGGGTCCCGTTCATCGTCGTGGTGTCGGAGTCCTGGGCAATGGGGAAGCCGCCGACGAGGACCTTGAGCGTCACGACCACATTGCTGGTTGCTGTATAGGTGCCGCCGACCTCGACCTGGGCGTGAGCGAGCGAGGGCAATAGGGCGGCCGACGCGATCGCAGCCGGAGTCCAAAGAGACATCTTCCGCATTGCACGGTCCTCATGTGCGGCGTCCGAGGTCCGGCGAACGGGCCGGGCCGGGGCCGAGGTGGTATCAGTGTGCGCCCCGAGGGGCGAGGATGGAAGAGGATGTCGCCCCGGAATGAGG
>CAYZFW010000581.1:0-2053 GCA_964477615.1 uncultured Phycisphaeraceae bacterium
TGGTGCAGTCGTCGTTCCTGCGCGGGGTCAAGCCAGCCGAACATCGCGAGCATGGCTCGGTCGGCGGGCTCGCGCGGGTTGGATGATGCGGAGGCGGCGCGGCGTGAGGCCTCGGCGTGCTCCTTGCCGGCATGGGCGGCGGTGCGGCGGATGAAGCGCGACATCGCGGCGGCGGCCTTCTTGTCCCCTTCGGGGGTTTCGAGGAGGACGTAGTCCCCGGCGGCGGTGTAGGTGGTGGCGTCGCGGCCGCCGGAGGTGAGGACGCCGGTCTCCTGGATGAGCCCGGCCTTCTTCAGGGATTCGATGTGTCGGTAGAGCGAGGCGGGTCGTCGCCCGAGCTGCGAGGCGATTTCTCGGATGGAGACGCCGCATTGCGCGGACGAGGGGGGCGCCTGATTGACCACGACCTGGAGGATCTGGTCCCTCACCGGTGAGGCGATGGCGTCGTACTGGGACGAGGTCCGGATACGGATGGGGGCCTCACGGCGCGGGGAACTTCGAAGTGTTTTTTGCATTTTGCTGAAACTGCAGAGATGTTTGTGCGTATCAGAGTGCGTCGAATCCCAATGCCATCGGGCGGCGGGCATTGTTGCAGGAAATTTGTCGGGCGTGCGCGGCGTTCCGCGCCGGGCGCGGTCGGTGCGTCCGCATGAAACAGAAAGGGGCGATGAGATGAAGAGGGTGCGTGCCGGGATCGGGGGCGTTGTGGCGGTGTTTGCGATCTGTGGCTCGGTGGCGGCGCAGAGTGTGAACCCGAGGGGGCTGTACTTTCACACCTTCACGGGCGCGGCGACCGGCTCGGAGTGGGCGACGTGGGGCCAGACGTTGACGCCGGGGCGCTACGAGTTCAGCGATCTGCGGAACGGGGGCACGTACCGGGGGACGTTCGCGCCGAGCAACAGCTTTGTGTTTGACGGCGGGGTCGGGGCCGGGTCGTTCTCGTCGGCGAACGACGCGACGATCCACTTCAATTTCGGCGGTGGGGTGGTGTTCGATTCGGTATTGAAGCGAGCGCCGTACACCGATGACCGGTTCCCGGTGTTCTATTCGACGCCGGTGACGGGGGACACGGGGCTGACGGGGGCATGGTTTGCGGAGATCCGCAACGTGAACCCGCGGACGGGTGCGACCGAGTCGGTGATCGGTTCGGCGGTGGAGGTGCTGGTTTCAGGGAACACGATCCGCCTGACGCGGGAGGGCGGGACGTTTTATCAGGGGGTCTGGTTCTCGGGTGAGCAGGCCGGGTTCCGCGTGATTGACCGGTTCACGCCGGCCGCGGCGTACCGGACGTTCCCGGGTTCCGCGACGAGCGTTCCACTGAACACGGTGGGCGACTTGCGTGTGACGGGGGCGAACTCGATGACGTTCGCCGTGTTCCACGAGACGCTCGGCGCCTTGGGGAGCCAGGTGCAGACGATGCAGTACATGGAGCTCACGCGTGTTCCGGCACCGTGGTCCGTGGTGGCGCCGCTGGTGTGGACGGCGGCGCACATGGCCCGGCGTCGCCGCTGAGTGTGTGTTCGGTTCCGTTGGTCCATTCTTGAACAGAGGAGAGATGACATGAAGTCCGTTCTGAGTCTTGCGGCGGTGGTTGCCGCTTCGATCCACGGGTCCGCGAACGCGCAGTTCGTGGACACGTTCGAGCCGTACACGCCGGGCACGATGCCCTCGGGGCTTTGGCGTGACATCGCGAGCACGATCCCGAATCCGACGATTCCCTCGCCGACGGGGTCGGTGATTGACACGTTGGGGCCGAGCGGGTCGGCGACGCGGGCGTTTCAGATCACGCGGGCGCGGGGGACGAGCCAGGGGATCATCTCGTCGATCCAGCCGGCGGACTCGCACTTTGCGGAGGCGGACATCCGGATCGACTCGCACCCGACGCCCGAGCGGTACGGGAATTGGAACGCCGCGTTCGGCTTCATCCAGGACCGCGGTGTGGCACCGGACATCAACCAGAACCCTCAGGGCGTGGTGTACGTGTATCAGTCGCGGTGGTACTTCTTTGGCGCGACGAATTTCTTCTCGAACATCATCGAGGTTCGGCTGTCGG